>JAQCEY010000012.1 GCA_027620075.1 Pseudomonadota bacterium
TAAACATGGAAATCTTTTTATCTGGTATCTTGACCAAAATTGGTAGCGGGACAGGGACTTGAACCCCGATTTCACAACCATTATAAATCAGTGCATTGCAGCTTATGATTAATAAAAGGTTTCACCAAAAGGTCGCACTTTAGCAGATAATTGTCAAGATTATTTATATAGAAATATCTTGTAATTACAATGCTATTAGCCCATATGGGGAAAACCATGAGGCTTTATATAAATAACACCTGCCGTAAATTTATAGCATATTTTTGATTGCTGTTAAGGATTTGAACTGGTTTCAAGAGGCTGTATATTCATATGGTAATTTCAAGTAAAATAGCAGTTGCCAATAAATGGCATAATAAAGCCCATACAGAGCAATCTTTATTATTTGATGCCTACGCAAGCAATTGGGTGAACTTGCTTCTCATGGATAAGGTATGAAGGGTTTTCATGCACGTTCAATTGGAAGTATCCTTAACCTCTAGCTAGTATAATAAAACTTCCCGATTATCCCCTTGACGCACGGAGTTGTTGCTAAGTAATAATTTTCTGTTATGTTATTCAACTTATGATAAAATAAAAGTCCCTATTGGCGTAGGGACTTAAAAATTCATTAGTAGGATAATGACATGGAAGATAATAGCAAAAATGCTTTGCCTAAACAAGAAAATATTGGATTTGAATCTATATTAATTAGATATGATGGATTGGACGCAGATAACCATCAAATTGATTTGCATGATTTAGGCGTTTCAGTACAAGGTATTTCTAAAATAATTACCACTATAGCCACTTTTTCAATTACTAAAAATTATAAAAAAGGACAGAGAAATTTAGATTGCCGAGTCGTTGTAGGAGTGCCAAAAGAAAATTGTTACTCTCTGCAAGCCTTTATAGAAGTATTAGACAAAAGCCCTTTCTTGTCTACCGCAGCAGCAGGAATATGTTCTGGGCTTACAGTATTAATATTTCAATACGTCTGGGCTTTATTATCTGGTAGGGACAAGGAAATGGACGTATTACGCACCGCATTAATTGAATCTATGAGTCAGAACGGAAAAAGAGAAGACCGTTTACTTGATATTATTGATAAAATGGCTATGGGGCTACTATCATCGGCAAAACAAGCCGTACAGCCTATAGAACGCTCCTGCAAGACTATAAAATTTGGTAATAAGGAAGGATATTATACTACAGTAGATACTGCTGACAAGAAGGTTATACATAGTGAAGATGTCAGCTTCACGAATCCACAGCCTTATAATGTTTTCATTACTGAATTAGATATGAAAAACTTTACATGCAAAGTGTCTTTAATAGAAGATTTGCATAGAAGATTTAACGCAAAAATTACCGACCCTCAAATTGAACTTCCAAACAATAAATATGTTGTTGCAATGGCTGATAAAAAGGCAATAATTGTAATTGCCAAACAAAGACTTCAAAAAGATATAGTAAAGGAGTTCATAATCAGTGATATTAAAAACGACGCTCAAAGAAGCCTTGAAGAGTGGTAAACTTAACGAGTTCATAAAAGAGCGTAAAGGCTTAACTGGTAATAAAGAGGTTTTCGATAAAGCTATTTCTTCAATGGCAAAGGGAAAGTCCCCAAAAGTTCAGGAAGCATATTCTCTGGAGAAAGACGAGAGTTAAACCTGTATTCAAATTCTGCTGCATATTTATCAAGGTGTTTACCTGAAATGTGAATATGAGTACCGTTAATGCTTGATTTTAGACGTGACCAGAAGCCTTCTAATGTGTTTACATGGCTTCCGTTTACTGAATATTGTTTAGCACCATGATTGCAACGCTTATGCGTATAACCCATGTTATCAAGCCCATTGTAAGGGCGGTATTCATCACTGTGAATAGTTGAGCCTTCCGTTACATTATAAGCTATATGCCCTTTAGAGTCACACCTTTAGTATCAGCAACAACTTTAGTCATAATATCACCATCACGGTCTAACATACCAAAAAGAATAGTTTTGCCTTCTGCCCCACGCCCTCTTTTGCCTTCTCTGTGACCGCCTATGTATGTTACATCAACTTCAATCTCACCATCTAAAGGAGCGTTACCATCAACAAAGCCCATATGTTGCCTTATTTCATGCCCCATACGCCAAGCACATTTATAAGTTACTCCTAATTGTCTTTGAAGCTCTTTAGCTGATACACCGCTTCTAGTTTTTGTGAATAGGTATATAGCAAAAAACCATAGTTGTAGCGATGTTCTCGAACCTTCAAAAAGAGTGCCAGCAGTAGGGTGTATATGATTCCCACATTTGCCACATGAATATACAGGGCGGTTTGCAAGCCTATACCACTTACTTTGAGTGTTACAATTAGAACAAGTATGTTCTTGACCATAACGCACATCAAACAAGTGCTTTAAACAAGTTGTATCATCTGGAAACTGTTTAAAAAATTGCTGTATAGTTGTTGCTTTCATGTTAATATCCTTTCGTTATAAGGATATTATATACTTACTTCTTCCGTGCGTCAAGGGGATAATCGGGTAATATAATAAATGGATTAAGTAAGTTATTCCAGTAATTAATTATATTAGCCTATTAACCAGCTATGAAGCTTACACAAATCTATCTGAATTATGGGTATTCTGATTAGCTCGTAATAAGTAAGATATGTAAGTATTTATATATCCGTCCCATGTGCTTCTTTAATAAAATCCCTTGTTCTTACTCAATCTTGAAACTCTACATCACCAATACTAAATTGCTCACCAAATTTACTTCCTAATTTTTCTGGGTTAAGGTGGTGTTCATAAGCTCTAACACAAGGCTCTATATCAAGCATGTCTAATATAGAAATTTTTACTCCGTCTTCTGTAGTGGTGGGTACAAGTGCTTTATTGCTAGCTATAGCAGCCTCATTATATACCTTATGCCATTCCTCAAAGGAGTTATATGGAAAGTCTACCATCTGAAATACTCCTTCTTTAAGGTTATGATGTACATAAGGAATGCCTTTAGCCTCAATTTTAGCTTTTTTCTCGTTCATTAAATTTAAGGATTGGTTATATAGTTCTCTAAAGTTTGATTCTATAGCTTTCTTTTTATGCCTGCTATACAAATACCAAATTACATAACTTATTAATGCTATGCTAAATAAAGCTTCCAATTTACTATATCTCCATCATTAGGTGTATTAAGGTTAATCCCCTCCAGATTAAGGAGGGGTATGGATAACAAATTATTACAGGATAGCCCTAGAACTTATAATTAAGCCCTACAGTGTACACCATGCTATCATCTGCTACATCATCAAAGTCAGCAGTCTGATAGCGTCCTATGGCTCTGAAATTAAGATTATCATTTATGTTTATTTGTCCACCTAGACCAGCTCTGAAACCAACTTCTGTTTCGTCTGCACTACCTGCACCAACTCCGGGTACGTTAAAGGTAACTTCTGCATTTGTTATCGATAGTCCAGCAGTTCCGATTAGCTCAAACCTTTCTTGTTTATCTATAGGCAAGTATCCAAGAGCATCAAGAGTAAGACCTTGAGAGGTTACATCGGTAGTAAAGTTAGCAGTGGCAACCGTTCCAGTTCCTACTGTACTACCATTAGCTATGTTCTTGCTCTCCTCAATATTATAAAAATATCCAATCTCAAACCCTACATGCTTATGAGGTCTGATACCAGCATGTAAATTAAAGCCGTTTAGAGCGTCTTCTAAGATAATATTTCCATCTACTGATGTTCCACCGCCAAACTTAGTATAGTTGCTGTTATAGTCCAGTGTAGTGCGTTGGTAGTCAATACCTATATAAGGATTAAGCTCCTTTAATGAACCTGCATTTGCTGTAGATACCATTAAACCGCCTATAGCAGTACTGATAAATAATTTCTTTAGATTAGTTTTCATATTGTTAACTCCCGTTATATTAATAAAAATAGTCACCAACTATTATGCTGGTGACTGGGAGTTTTAACACACGGCAAATAGGTCGTGCCCTCTGCTTTTACACAAAGTGCTATTACATGACAGAGGACTCCCAGCCATAGAAACTGAGAGTCCGAATACACGGTTCGGATAACCGCTATTTGCTAGGAGTGTTAAAGCTCCAGAACAGTAACACACTGCTCCGAGAGGGAATTTATAATATGTTGAGGGGTATTACAAGTCAAATGTGTTTGGCGTATATGTATTATTGAGCATAGTAGTCTCTTACAGTGCTATATATAGTATGTTTACTAATTGTATTAAGTTATATTAGTTTATTGCTATTATAGTAATACTGTGAATACTATTAGTATTTATATTCTTATTACACATAGTTATATCTTTATAGTCAATACCTATTAGTATTAATCTAGTATATACATTCAGTAGTTATCTTATGTATGTTTTACATCTGTCTTTATTTCTATCTTTTATCTATTCTATCTATCATCTATTTACTTCTATTATATACTCTTAGTAGTATTATATATGTATATAATATACTACTACTGTATGTACTACTTGTAATTACTTACAAGTTGAAACTGATACTAACTAATTATAAGGTACATAGTATTGTTACTACTTAGTAGTTAAATTAATAACCTGCTGTATTATATATTAAATGCAAAAGATAGATACAATCCACACTTAATCGTTATTTTAAAGTACCTATAGCCAGCTTTTTGTTATTGAGTTTTCTCTTAATATGGCAGTTTATGAAGTGCGTTATTAAGTTGTGATAGCTTGTAGCCTTCCTGTGCATATTTGGCAGTCATTCCCGTTGTTACAGTATGACCGAGTATAGATTGAATCTTGAATAGCTCTACTTCGTTTTGTAATAACCTTGTATTAACGGTATGACGTAAGCAGTGGAAAGACACATTCTTGTTCTTGATTTCCAATGCTGGTAAAAGGCTTTCATTAAAAAACCTGCCTAAATTTCTACCATACCCCTTTTTGCTCCATGATAGCTGATATAGCACACGCTTCTTGCCTTGCTTCTTAAGTTTCTCTACGTATTCAATAAAGCCCAGCTTAATAAGTTTCTCGTGGATAGGTATTTTGCGTTTTGATGTTTTGGTTTTCAGTTCCTTATCGCCATTATCATTTACGTCAATATACCAAATTTCCTCCGTATTCTTAATATCGCTAACTTCTAACTGTGCTATTTCATTAAGCCTTGCACCTGTGTACATAGCTATCAATATGCCCCAGTACTGATATTCCTTTTTTATACGGCTCTTAGGATAGTTATGTAGTTCAGCTAGTATCTTGCTAATGTCTGCATCACTGAAAGGATACCTGACCTCTTGTTGTTTATTCGTAATGTTCGCCTTAATGCTTTTAAAAGGGTTTGTCTCGCAATAGCTTCTACTTTCGCACCATTGGAAAAATAGGCTGTATGCTCCTATGTACTTTTTTATAGTTCCGGTGCTTATTTTTTCTACATCTTTCACCTTACTGGCTTCTAAGATGCTTAATCCTTGTGTTAGTGGGTTTGTATCTCTTCTGGAAGGTAAGTTGTAGATTGTATCTGCTACCTTTCCAGCCCTCTCTTTGTCAATGTCGTTAGTATTAAAGTTGTTTCCTAGAATCTCTTTCAATACCTCAAGGAATGATATAATTTCGTGTCTTCTGCCGTTACCCCAGTTTCTTTCAGTCTTACTAGCCTCTATGAATTTAGGTATTACATCATCAAGTTTATAAAATCCTTTTCTTACTAATGTCTTAGGCTCTCCTCTTAGACCAACATTAAAGGCTCTCTCGTTATACTCATGCAGTTCTTTGTAATAATCTGGAAGATTGCGTTTAACGTACCTATGAAGTGTCTGGAAGTCCTCACTATCTGTTTCTATGTCTATACCTGCATCTTTGATAAATTTCTCTGTATGAGGCTTAGGGTCGTGTTCTAGGCTAAGTAATGCACTGCTCCATTTGTTAATACGATTAGTATAGCATGGTGTTTTATCAATCTCCCTTTTGTATTTGTCTAACTTGTTTCTTAGATAATCACCTACTATCTGCTTGGCTTCTTGGTCGTTCACTAGGCTTTCCTTATGCTGGTTCATAATTTGGCTAGAATGATACTCTAACTTCTTGGCAAGAATCAATGCTTCTTTTGGCTCTCTTGTTCTAAGGGATAGGTAAATATAACTGGTTTGTTCTTTATTGTTAAGTAATGGATAACGAAAGTAATATACTTTATGACGTGATAGAGTAAGGTAGGACGGATTGTACATTGCGACACCTGTTCGATGCACCGCCATTTCTAAATCGCAAGCTATTGATTTTAAAAGGAATGGTGACCCCTACGGGATTCGAACCCGTGTTACCAGGATGAAAACCTGGCGTCCTAACCACTAGACGAAGGGGCCTTTAGCTAGTTGAGGCATGCTTTTTATAGTAAGTTATAGATAAAATCAAGCAAAGAATTGCGTATAGGTGAATTTTTTTGTTTTTTTATATAGAAAATGAAAATGTATTATTAATGTTTCGTTGGCGTGTTTTGGTATCATAAATTGGTATTGTTGAATTAGTATAGCTAAATAGGCATAATGTTATGGAAGGGGTTTGTTTCAGCATGGTAGAAATAAAGATTGCTATATAATTTATACAAAATCTATCAATAGTAAGTATTCCCTTAAAATCGTAAGGGAAATTAACTAATTATTAACTTGAAAATGCAATAATATTAGATTATTAACAGTAGATTTTGAGGAAAAATACATGCATGTTTATAACCCTGAAAGACCGAAGACCTGAGTCTGAGAAGGGATTTACTCTGATTGAGTTATCTATAGTAATAGTAATTATCGGGCTTATCGTTGCAGGAGTGGTTGGCGGGCAGGCTTTGGTTAATCAATCAAAGTTAAGAACAATTATAACAGAGCTTAATCAATTCAAATTCCAAATTAACACTTTTTACCTTGAATATAATGCGTTACCGGGAGATATGCCTAATGCTCATTCTTATTGGCCGAATTGTAATAGCGGTGCCACAGCGGTCCAGTGTAACGGTGATGGAAATGGAAGATAATTTATACACACAATTTAAATGATAACGAAACAGCAAGATTCTGGCAGCATTTAAGTTTATCCGGAATTGTGAGCAGACAGCTTGACGGTACTGCCGTTTTCGATAATTGCGGCGAGGACAGTTGTTATTTCTCTCGGACAGGGAAAGCAAGGTATTGGACCCATAGCAATATTGAACATTATAACAATCGTATACCTACTCTCGATCTTACTAGAGTGTTGATGTATTCAGCCGGACCAAAAGGTTATGATAATTGGTGGGAACCGGCTTATACGGTTCCGGAAGCATACAGCCTAGATGTAAAATTAGATGACGGAATAGCAAATGAAGGTAACTTTATAGCATACCATAATATAGGTGGAGGTCTAACTGTTGATGGGTGTTCGGATAATTATCTATCAACCGGTGGAGCAGATTATGTAGCAGCAAATTTAAGTGATAAGTCTACTAAAAGATGCTCTATAGCTTATGTGATTAAGTAGCAAAATTTTAAAGACGCTCTATCCGCAAAACTGCGGACAGTCCAAGCGATATAAAAAAAGAAGGTGGAATTAATCGTTATCATTTATTATAATGATACGCTTTTTAATATATAATCAATATTTCAATGTCCTCGTTAATCTTCCCGTTAATATCAAAAATAAAACCCGATGATAGCGGTTTGGTAAACGACTTTGAGGCGTTTAAGGCTTTACTTGCCGAATTGATATCATATGAAACGGTTAGTTCCCATAACAAGAATGAGGCGGAATCTACTTGTGAATTAGCAAATGATATAGCAAGTGTATTAAAGAAATTCGGAGCTAAAGTTAATCTTATTGATGCCGATTACCCGCAGGGGGTAAAACAAAATACCCTAATCGCAAGGTTTGGGGCTGAAACTGAGGGGGGAGTTGTTTTTTCAGGGCATATGGACGTTATACCTGCAAGAGGGCAAAACGGCTGGGATTCAGACCCGTTTGTGCTGACGCAAAAAGGTGATAGGCTGATAGGGCGAGGGGCTACCGATATGAAGGGGGCTGTTTGTGCATATATTGCCATGTCGGAAAAGTTACGGTCTATGCAGCTTAAAAAGCCTGTTTACTTTGCCTTTTCGTGGGGGGAGGAAATAGGGTGTTGCGGTAACGATCATTTGCTCGAAGGGTTAGAGAAAATGGGAGCAAAGCCTGATATTGTGGTCGTCGGTGAGCCTACTGACGGGCTGATAATCACCGGTCACAAAGGAGGAGGGCAGCAAAAAGCCGTATTTAAAGGCTCGGCAGGGCATTCGGCTTATCCCAAAGAGGGTGTAAGTGCAATTAAATATGCGGCTAAATTTGTTGAATCACTAACATTGCTGGAAGAAAAATTTGAAAAAGACACAGCATCGCATGATAAGGATTTTTATCCGTCATACCATACTATAAATGTCGGTGTTATAGCAGGAGGGAAGGCGGCTAATGTTATTTGCGACCATGCGGAAGTTTTGTTTAACGCAAGGTTTTTAGCTGGCAGGGCAGATGAACTATTTTGTATGATAAGAGAGCAAGCCGATATTCTTAATAAACAAATGCAGGAAGAGGCGTTGCGGGTTAAAAAAAATAAAAATCTTGATTATGCCCCTAAAGTGGGAGTCGAGCTTATAGATGTTACTATAAATGAAGGGCTTATAAAACAAAATGATAACCCTAAGTTAAAAAGGACGGTGGAAATATTCAATAAAACCGAAGGAAATAATGTTGCTCATAACCCTTTGGCAACAAAGGCTTATTTGACAGATGCAGGCGGCATATCTCATCTTTATAAAAATGATGAAACTTTGGTTATTGTTTGTGGGCCGGGAGGGATATTACAAAACGCACATGCCCCTAATGAATGGATAACGGTTGAGCAGTTTAAAAACTCTCTTAAATTTCCGATGGCGTTGGTTAGGGAGTATTGTTTGTAAGTAGTCGTGAATTTAATTTTGCTGCCCGACAACTGCCTCTTGCAATTTTTCCATTGCACGGTTTTCAATCTGACGTACACGCTCACGGGAAATATCATATTCCTGACTCAAGTCCTCTAAAGTA
The DNA here is from genome assembly GCA_027620075.1 of Pseudomonadota bacterium. NCBI lineage: Bacteria > Pseudomonadati > Pseudomonadota > Pseudomonadota bacterium. The sequence continues at coordinate 9,055 of JAQCEY010000012.1, forward strand.
ACGGCAGGCTCGGACATACGGCGTTTCATTATTATATCACGCTCACGCTCGTTTAATGCGTCCATTGCTTTGAAAAGAAGACTTTTTCTGTATTCCAAATCCTGACTTGCGGCAAGAACTATATCATGGCTTTCTTCTTCGTTAGCTACAAAATCTATCATTTCGCCCGAATCTTCCTCATAGCCTAGGGCAGGGGAGTTTAATGACTGGTCACCTTGGGTAAGGCGTGAATCCATCTCCAGAACTTCGCTTTCGGAAACGTCCAAATCGCTTGCTATCTGCTTTACTTCGGAAGGAGTCAGCATATTGTTGTCAAGCTTATCAAGACGGCTTTTCATCTTACGAAGGTTAAAGAATAATTTTTTCTGGGCGGCGGTAGTACCGATTTTTACCAATGACCATGAGTGAAGCACATATTCTTGAATAGATGCCTTAATCCACCACATAGCATAAGTGGAAAGGCGGAAACCTTTTGTGTGATCGAACTTTTTTACTGCTTGCATAAGACCGATATTGCCTTCTGCCACCATATCCATGATGGGAAGACCGTAATTCCTGAAGCCTGAGGCTATTTTTACAACAAGGCGTAAGTGGCTTGTAACAAGCTTGTGAGCTGCTTTAATATCTCCGTCCTCACACCATTTTTTAGCCAAATCCTGCTCCTCGTCTTGAGTCAGGTAGGGGAATTTGCTGATTTGGCTCATATAGCCGGTAAGGGTTGTATCCCCTGATAAAACCGGTAATGTGTTAGCGTTAACCATACAAAAAAACCTCTTATAAAAAAATATAACGTTCTTTTTAAAAATGACTGGAAATTTACAGACACATTATAACAGTTTGCTGTTACTATTTCAAGTCATTTAACAGATTTTCCAATTCTTTCATATCGCTTGGCAAATCACATACTATATTAATATAGTTATTGTTTGAAGGATGTTCAACCCCTACTTGCGAAGAATGTAGTGCCTGACGATTAAAACTTTGTAAAAACCTATATAAATCCTCGCTAAGAGCCTTCATTTTATTGTTATTTTTGTTGCCGTATAGAGGGTCGCCGATAAGCGGGTGTCCTTTATCCGTAAAATGTACACGTATCTGATGGGTTCTGCCGGTTTGCAGGCGACATTCAATCTTGCTGGCAATACTCTGACCGTAAATCTTTTTTACCTCATAATGTGTGACGGCGTGCTTGCCTTTATCCTCTGTCGTGGTCATTTTAAGGCGGTGTTTGGGGTTGCGGTCAATATAGGTTTCTATAGTGCCGCTATAAGGTTTTGGTACGCCCCAGCAAAAAGCGGTATATACACGCTTGGCTGTCCGCTCGGAAATCTGCTTGGATAACTTATTATGGGCGTTATCGGTCTTTGCAACAAGAATCAGACCGCTCGTGTCCTTATCAAGACGATGCACAATGCCGGGGCGTGCAACTCCGCCGACTCCCGATAAGTTATCGCCACAATATGCCATAAGGGCGTTTACCATCGTCTCGTTGTAATTACCCGCACCCGGATGAACCGTAAGACCCGCCTGTTTATTGATTATCAGGAACTCATCATCTTCATATTTTATATCTAATTTTATGTTGTGATTAGGAAGTATGTCGGAAGGCTCGGCAGGCGGTATTTCCATGCTGAAAGTTTCATCTGGTTTGACCTTGTATTTTGCATCGGTTATTACTTTGTCGCCCTTGGTTACGTAACCGTCTTCAATTAAAACCTTAACTCTGCTGCGTGAAAGTTCTATATTATCTGACAGGAACTTATCAAGACGTTTGCCTTTATCGCTTAAACTACTTGTGAATGTTTGTGTAGGTTCTTCCATAAATATATACATACTATAACAAATTTACGCTATTATACCCAATCTGTTACAATGTGCAAATTTAAAGTAGTTTTTTATCTTCCACCCGTTTGTGTCAAAAGTTAATTGAATGTTAATATTTTTCGTTGTATAATTGTGACTTTATTTATATTAGATGATACATAAAATTATTTAGTTAATTAAGGTAATTGTAATGGGAAAAAACAATTCAGCCTCTTTTAATGAAGAGTCAAAGAAGCCAAGCGTTCTTTTAGTTATTGAAGATGAGTTTGCGTCATCATACGGGCGTATAAAAAAAGAAGTGGGCGATAATGTTAGAATCGTAGGTAATGGTGAGAGGAATGTTTCCGATGATGAAATATTAGATGCTATGAAGGAGATGCAGGGAGAGAATAAGGATAACCCTGTTCATGTAATAATATCACAGCATGGTGCAGAAAAATTAAGGGAATCTAAAGGTGATTATAAACAGCATAATACGACAGAAAGAATTTCTAAGATGTGCGAACAAGGTGCGGCATCAGTGGATCTTTTTTCTTGCTATGGCGGAACTTTATTTGAAAATGATGAGCTTGCAGCAAGAGGTGCGGAAAATAATCCTCCGATAACCGTTAGTGCAAACCGTAAGAATACGGCGCCTACAATTGAAAGCGATTTAGAAATCATTGATACAATAAAAGATATAACTGAAGGCAAATCTCTGGCACAAAGGCGTATAGATAGTGTTATGCGTGACACGGAAACCAAGTATTACAGTCGAGGTGACAAAAACACAGGTCCTAAAGTAAGTAAAGAAAATTACGATCAGGAAAAGGAAGTTATAACCGATGATGAAAAATTAAAAAGTGATATTAAGCGTAGGGTGGAACATGCGGCAAAAAGCAGTAACGAACCTTTAGAAAGCGACTTGGTAACAAGTAAGAAAAAGGAGGTAGATGAATATTCTAAAGATGACGTTAATGCTTATAGGAAAAAAGTGTTTCAAACCGCTAGTTGGAGGGGAAATTCAGAGAGGGTTAAGGCTAGCTTAGAAGTAGAAGGAGTTATTGACGTTAATGAAAAAGGCAAAGATGGAATGACGGCAATCCATCGTGCCGCTTTAGAAAATCATTCTGATGTTTTAGATATTTTATTAAGTCAGGAAGGAGCCGATGTTAATGCTAAAAATGATAAAGATTTGACACCTCTGCATTTTGCTGCAGAAGCAGGCAGTGTAGATGCTGCGAGAAAACTAATAGAAAAAGGAGCGGATGTTAATAGTCAGGATTCTAACCTTAAAAATACACCGCTTCACTATGCTTCAAAATCGGCAGGCAATACAATGGAAATCACAGATGTTTTACTTGAAGCGGGTGCGGATATTGATATCAAGAACGCTATAAGAGAGACTCCGAAAGAAACTGCACAAAGAAGAGGCAATGTTGGTGTTCAGCTAAGAATTGAAGGGGCTGAGGAGGCAAGAAGGTATGAAGCGAAGCAATCTTCACCGGCTTCCGAGATTCCTCAATTTACTTTTGAGATGCCAAATTTTGAGCAGTCGGTTTTAAATCAACCGACTGTGGATATAGATGATTTATCTATTGGTGCCGATAGTTTTCTTGCAAATCTGGAAGCCGAGATGAAGGAGCTTGAATTTAATCCTAAAAAAAGCACTCCGGTCAGAGTGGAAAATGGTCATGATGTTGTTAAGGATACAAGCAATATAAGACCGAAAGCCAAAGAGCATATAGAAAAAAACTCATCAAAAATGAGAGATGTTAGTTCACAAGAAAAAGCTGCCAAACCAATCGGTACACAAAATTTGGGAAAGGAAAGCGGTAGAGAGCGTTAATATTTTTCAAGTTATTTCGAACCTAAATTCTTATCTTTATATTCGCAGAAATTTATTATATCACAGCGGTGGCATAGGGGTTTTCGGGCTTCGCAGATATATCTGCCGTGTAGGATTAGCCAGTGGTGGGCGTGTTGCAGCCATTTTGACGGAATTACTTTTAAGAGTTTTGCTCCTGTTGTGTCGGGAGTTTTTGTTTTTACCAGACCAAGGCGGTTACTAACCCTGAAAACGTGAGTATCAACGGCAATTGTGGGCTTGCCGAACGCACAGTTTAGAACTACATCAGCGGTTTTTACGCCGACTCCCGGAAGTGCCTTGAGCGAGTCGAAGTCGTCAGGAACCTGACTATTATGCTTTTCTATCAGCATGTTGCTTAAAGCCATAACGTTTTTTGCCTTTGAATTAAAAAGACCTATTGTCTTGATATATTTCTTCAAGCCTTCCTCGCCTAAGTCTACCATATCCTCTGGCGTTTGTACTGCCTTGAACAAAGATTCAGTAGCCTTATTAACACCTACATCGGTAGCTTGTGCCGATAATACTACCGCTACTAATAACGTGTAATTATTAACGTAATTAAGCTCGGTTTTAGGTTCGGGGGTCTGTTCGGAAAAAACTGAAAATATCTTATCAACGGTTTCTTTTTTCATTTTCGCATATAATATTTTATAAACTTTTTAGAAAATTCTCCATATCTTCAACCGTCTGTACGGAAGAGCTTTCTATATCACTATCGATACGCTTTACCAGTGTGGATAGCACTTTGCCCGCACCGAACTCTACTATTTTATTTATACCTTTTTCCTTCAGTTTTAATACCGATTCACGCCAGCGAACCGTTCCGGTTACCTGTTTTACCAGTAATTTCTTTATATCTTCGGAGTCTATAACTACATCGGCGGTTACATTTGCGATTAACGGGACGTTTGGGCTTTTTAAGTTAACTATACCTAATGCATCTGCCATAATCTTAGCGGCAGGCAGCATTAGTTCACAGTGGAAAGGTGCGCTAACTGCAAGTTTTATAGCTCTCTTAATCCCGTAATTTTGAGCGGCAATTATAGCTTGATCGATTGCTTTTACATCACCGCTAATTACGACCTGTCCGCCTCCGTTGTCATTTGCGGCCTGACATACTCCGTAGCCTGATACTTCCTTTGAGATTTTTGCAGCCTGTTCATAATCAGTGCCTATCAATGCCGCCATACTTCCCTGACCTTCGGGGACTGCATCTGCCATAGCATTGCCTCGTATTCTGAGCAATTTTGCCGTGTCCGAAAGCGATATTGCACCTGCGGCACATAAAGCACTATATTCACCAAGAGAATGACCGGCGACATAATGACACATATCCGAAAGCTTCTTGCCGCTTTGCTTTTCTATAGTTCTTGTTATGGCAATAGATGTAGCCATAAGAGCCGGTTGAGTGTTCCGAGTCATCGTAAGATCTTCGATAGTGCCTTCAAATATCAGGGTTGACAGCTTTTCATTAAGTGCTTCGTCAACTTCTTCAAAAACTTCTCTGGCAGATGCAAAATTGTCTGCAAAATCCTTACCCATACCTACAAATTGAGAACCCTGCCCCGGAAATACGAATGCTTTACTCATTATTTACCTCGTTATAATTTCTTACAGATTCAATGTAATAATAGATTCCGAAACTATTTGCAAACTACTAAATAGAACTTTATAAGAGTGGTTATGTTTAAGGGGACTCTTTTTTTCATTATATTCGTTATTTTAACTACCGTTAATGTGGCGGTGAGTGCAGAATGGGGCGTGGATGAAGATGACATTAAATCTCTGAAAAAATCTATAAAATATATCGAGCAAAAGAAATTTGATTATGCCGTTTATGAGGCAACTAAAACCAAAGATCACGATATTTTCGACCTTGTTCTTTGGATGTCCTATGTAAGAGGCTATGAAGGTCACGGATATGACGAAATAACGGCTTTTGTTTCGAAAAATAATACGTGGCCTAGCCTAAAGATAATACAAAACCGTGCGGAATTCTCTCTCCCTGACGGTCTTCCTCCTGAAAAAGTAGTACGCTATTTTAAAAATGAGGCTCCTGTTACCGGACATGCAATGCGTATATTGGCAGAGGCTAAAATCAAGCTGGGGCATAGTGAAAAGGAAATTAACGAGCTTATCCGGCGTGCTTGGAGGCAGGGGGATTTCGGTTATGATGAAGAAAAGAATTTTATAAAAGACCACTTAAAAAGATTAAGGGCTGAAGATCATCTTGAGAGAATAGACAGGCTGCTATGGGAACATAAGTTATCCGACGCAAAGAAAATAATACGTTATGTCAGCAGTGAATATAAAACATTGTTCACGGCAAGGATATATCTTATCACGAGGAGGAAGGGGGTAGATGCCATTATCGCAAGGATAGATGATAAATTGCAGGATAATTCGGGGCTGTTATATGACAGGATACAATGGCATATGAAGCGTAAAAATTATAACATGGTTTATCAGTATATAAAGCAAGTCAATAAAACCATGCCATATCAGGAAAAATGGTGGAAAATAAAAAACGTTATAATAAGGGAGCTTATTGACGAGCTAAAATATAAGGAAGCTTATGCTGTAGCCTCAAACCACGGAAACGAAATCGGAACTTCTGAATTTGCCGATTCTGCATGGCTTGCCGGCTGGCTGGCTTATATAATAGATAAAAAAGATGAGGCATATAGCCATTTTTACGATATGTATAAAAGCGTAAATTACCCTGTAAGCAAATCCAGAGCCGCTTATTGGGCAGGGCGTGTTTCAGAGGAAACCCAAAACAATGAAGTAGCTGAAAAATGGTATAAACTTGCAGCCGAGCATACCACGACTTTTTACGGTCAAATGGCTCATTTAAAGGTTTTTCCTAATAAAAAGCTGAAAATTGAAGCCGATTTCGGTGATGCTAAAGTAAACCGTGCAAAGTATAAAAATAACAGACTGACCAAGATAGCTTATATGCTAATCAAAGCCGGTGAGCACGGTAAGGCTAAACAGTTCATAAAAGCTGCCATAGATGAAAATAACATTGCAGGTGAGATGCACCTTATAAGTGAGCTTGGAATCGCCCTTAATCAGGTGGAGCTGTCGGTAATGGCTGCAAAAGAGGCTATAAAAAAACAAGTGGTACTGACAAATACCGGGTGGCCGGTTATAGCAACATCAAGCGAGCTATATGCTGATAAACCTTTGGTTATGGCAATAGCAAGACAGGAAAGCCTGTTTGATACTAATGCCCAAAGCGGTGCGGGAGCCAGAGGGCTTATGCAGTTAATGCCTGCAACGGCTAAATTTGTGGTAGGGGAAATCAGAAAAAGCTATAGTGCCGATAGCTTAACCGCAAGTCCCGAATATAACCTGCAACTGGGCAGTTATTATATAAACCACCTTATAAACCGGTTTGACGGTTCATACGTGCTGGCAATAGCGTCATATAACGCAGGACCTTCAAATGTTAAAAAATGGATAGAAAAATTCGGCGATCCCAGAAATGCAACAAATCATGAACAGGTAATAAACTGGATAGAGCATGTTCCTTTTAAAGAAACAAGGAATTACATACAACGTGTTTTGGAAAATGTTCAGGTTTACAGGCATATCTTTAATGATCAGTCCGTTAATCTTGAAAGAGATCTGTTGCGATATAATACAAAATTATCAAGTAATTAGATTAAAATCATTAATTGTTGTAAAATAAGGTTTCTTTTAACAGTTTATTAATAATTAATTTGTAACATTGCATTTGGTAGTTAACCGTAAATATTTTGATAATGTCAAAGAAAAAGAGTAGTGATTCTTTAAGATGTTATGGCGATGTAACGCCTGTTTTAGAGAAAAAAATAAAAAGTTCGTTAAAAAATAACCGCATGGGCGGGCTTATTTACATATCTATTGATAACCTTGCAATGATAATAAGTTCACACGGGGGGGACTACACGGAGGGTTTAATCAAAGGTATAAGTAAAAAAATCGAGAGTTTTGTAGGCGAGTCAGGTTGTGTAATAAGAAGTGATAGAAATAAGTTCAGTGTTATTTTAAGCGATTCTCCTCCGGATGTTATTAACGAAAAATCCAACGAAATGCATAAAATGATACAACATTTCGGCAGCTTTGACTCCCTTGAGCCTATACACATCATAACGACCATAGGAAGTGTCGATTTTCCGGGAAATACTCAAGACGCATTAGACGCGATAGATAAAGCTTATGTCGCATTAAGCGATGCAAAAAAAATGTACTCACACTATTGTGCGTATGAAAATTATAAAAACCATCATGTAGAAGCAAAAAACCAGATGTTGCTTGCCAATTATATTCAGGACGCTTTTTTAAATAATAAACTAAGACTTGCATTCCAGCCTATAATTAACAGTAAGACCGGTGACATAGATTATTATGAAAGCCTGCTGCGTATAGTGAACGAGGATAACTCGATATCGTCGGCAGGGCCGTTCATACCGATTGCCGAGAGAATGGGCTTTATTGATGAAATAGATATGATGGTCTTTGATCTTGTTGTAAATGAACTGGAAAAATATCCTAACCTGAAATTATCGGTAAACCTTTCAAACGTAACGATGAATAGTGCTAGCTGGCTTGCCAATGCACAAAAAATGTTAACAAAAGATATTGCTTCAAGATTGATAGTTGAAATTACTGAAACGGCAGAAGCAAGTAGTATGCATATAGTGGCTAACGTTATATCGGTGCTGCAAAGTTTCGGATGCCAAATAGCACTTGATGACTTTGGAACAGGTTATACCTCGTTTTCGCAGCTAAAAAGCCTACCGGTCGACATAATCAAGATAGACGGTTCCTTTGTTAAAGACATAGCAAGCAACCCTCAGAGTAAATTCTTTGTAAAAACCCTTATGGAGTTTAGCAAGAACTTCAATTTAACATCTGTTGCGGAATTCGTGGAAAGTAAAGAAACTGCCGATATACTTATAGAAATGGGCGTTGATTACCTTCAGGGGAATTATTTTTCTCCGGCAGTCAGCTACAGGGACTGGATGGGTGAAGAAAAAAATATAAGTTAGTCTTATACCTCAATACCGTATTTTACATGTTTAATTTTTAGTGATAGATTTCTTGTGCTAATTTAATTATTACAGGAATTAATCAATGACAACTGAAAAATATATATCTATCGGTCTTATGAGCGGCACTTCAATGGACGGTATTGATGCGGCTATAATAACTACGGACGGAGAAAGCATATATAATTTCGGTGAGTCTGTTGCAGCGGCATATGATAACGCTACTAAAGAGCTTATACGTAGTGCGATTAACGAAACGGCTGACATTCCCAAGGTTGAAAAAGAGTTAACACGGCAACATGCAAAAGCCGTTAAACTTCTATTGGACAAAGCCGGTTTATCCCCTTCGGATATCGGTATAATAGGCTTTCACGGTCAAACCATAAAGCATGATCCTGATAACGGTATAACGGTACAGATAGGTGACGGCAAGTTACTTGCACAACTGACGGGCATTAACGTAGTGAATGACCTGCGCTCAAATGATGTAAAAAACGGTGGTCAGGGTGCACCTTTAGTACCCTTGTTTCATAAAGCATTGGTACAAGACTCCGATATTTCGTTACCGGTTGCTATAGTAAATATCGGCGGCGTTGCAAATATTACCTACATTGATGAAAATAATATAATAGCCTTTGATACCGGGCCGGGAAACGCCCTTATTGATGACTGGATACTGAAAAATAATGCAGGTTCATGTGATAAAAACGGTCAATACGCATCAAACGGTGATATAGATGAAGAGATTCTTGCAGAGCTTATCTGCCACCATTACTTTGATAAAGTTCCGCCCAAGTCACTGGACAGGAACGATTTTAACAATAACCTAATTGACGGGCTATCACTTGAAGATGGAGCGGCAACACTTTCAGCTTTCACAATTTCTTCAATTATAATGGCAGAGAGTCATTTTCCACAGAAAGTAAAGTCATGGTATGTCTGCGGTGGCGGAAGACATAATGATTTCATCATGAACGGTCTTAGAGCAACAACGGAAGTTGCCGTTCACAAAATCGAAGAGTTGGGTTTAGACGGTGACATGATAGAAGCTCAGGCTTTTGCCTACCTTGCAGTTCGCAGTTTAAAGAATATGCCGCTAACTTTGCCTAGCACGACGGGAGTTAAAGAGCCGGTCAGCGGCGGTATTTTAAACGTAGCTTAAAATAATACTACCGCTCTTTAAATGACCTTCTGAACGAGTCTATTATAGGGCTTGCAAGGTAATTTAGGAATGTAGATTCGCCTGTTTTGATAAATGATTCGGCAGGCATACCCGGATATAGCTCGACATCAGCCGCTAGGTTGTCTATTTCTTCCTCATTTATTTCAATTCTGGCGAGGAAATAATGCTGTCCGGTCTGTTCATCGGTAAATCTATCTGCGGATAAATATATCACCTCTCCATTCAAGCGGGGGACAAAACGGCTTTTATATGCACTAAGCATAACTTTAGCTTCAAGTCCTTCCCTTACTATATCAATATCTTCAGGTTTTACTCTGGCTTCAACTATCAACTTATCATTTTGCGGAACTATATCCATTATCTGAGCCCCCGGAGCAATAACCCCTCCAAGCGTATGGAACTGCATACCTGTTATCTTGCCGGACTGAGGTGCTACTATAATTGTGCGTTCCAATACATCACCTGATGCCAGTAGTTTCTCACGTAGGTCTGAAACCTCTTGTTGTACATCTTTTAGCTCGGTCATCACTTCCTTTAGATATTCGTTCTGCACATTTATCATCTGCAACTGTACCTCTGAGATGCTGCCTTGGATTGTGGCTATTTCTGAAATGAATTGGGCAGCTTGACCTTTAAGCTCGGATTGCCTACGTTTTAATGCCAGCAATCTTGGTTTTTGTTCAAGTCCCTTGTCCAGTAAGTGACTTACCGTTTTTACTTCTTCACCTATAAAAGCACTTTGTGTCTTTACTTCGTTTATCTGAGCCGATAAGCCTTCTATTTGGTCATTATACTGCATGATACGCTCTTGCAATATATCCACCTGACCTATAATAGTAGCACGTCTGGTCTCAAAAAGCCTTTTCTGGCTGGCTATCACTTCTTCGCTCTTGTCATTTGAAAGACCTGCTTCATATATAGGGTTAAAATTAACTTCCGTTAAGTCATCTCTTTCGGCTACAAGCCTTGCTTCGGTAGCAAGTGCATTTCTGAGTTGACCAAGCAATAATTGTTGTTGTGCGGTTGCCGAAGTTGCGTTAAGTGTCATTAGCGGTTGACCTTTGTTGACTATATCACCTTCTTTGACTAGTATTTCACTGATAATACCGCCTTCTAAATGCTGTATGGTCTTACGGTTTTCATGAAGCACTATAGAACCTGTAGCGATAGATGCACTCTCAAGAGGAGCCAGTCCCGCCCATAATATGAAGAATCCCAGAACAAAAGCCGTAATTATCATTCCCCATTTAGATATAGGGGCGATAGATTCGGTAACTTCTTTTATTTCCTCTGCGTTATCAAGTTGAGTTGATGCTGCAAGATATGGAAACGGCGAATCATTCTTATTAGCCGGCTTTTTTTCTTTTATCGGCTTTTTATGAAAATTGAATTTGTCTGCTATTTTCTGTTTCATACTATTTTCTTTTTGCTATTTAACTTTGTACAGCCTTTAGCTTAGGCAATACTCCCTTTTCTCTCATATTATTTATTACGGTATCCCTGTCCCCGAAATCCGCAATTTTACCTTCCGACATCAACAATACCTTATCTGCTACTTGTAATATTGCAGGTCTGTGCGATATTATAACCGTAGTGATGCTTCTATTTTTGCCGTTTTGTATTGCCTTCATAAGAGCTATGTCACCTTCATTATCAAGGCTGGAATTAGGCTCGTCCAATACAACAAGCTTCGGGTGGCCGAAATAAGCCCTCGCCAAACCTATACGCTGTCTTTGTCCTGCTGATAACGTTGTGCCGTCAAGACCTATATTAGTCTGGTAATCTTCCGGCAGACGTAATATAAGTTCGTGTACGTTAGCAAGCTTCGCAGCTTCAATCACATCTTCGTCGGTGGCATCAGGGTTCATACGGGATATATTGTCTTTTATAGTACCTACAAAAAGCTCCACGTCCTGTGGTAAATAACCTACATATTTACCGAAATTATCCCTTCTCCAGTTATATACATCTGCTCCGTCAAGGCGAACATTACCCGACGCAGGCTGCCAAACGCCGGTCAGGAGTTTTGCTATTGTTGATTTTCCTGCCGCACTTGGTCCTATAACCGCCAATACATCACCTGCATTTAATTTAAAATTAACAGCCGATATTGTAGGTTTTTTAGTTCCTATAGGTGCGAAATACACATTTTCAAAAGAAATATGTCCTTTTGGCTCGGGAAGTTCGATTGACGAAGTCCTTACCGGAGAATGCTCCAGCGATTGAGTTAGTCTTTTCAATGACTTTCTTGCCGAAATAAAACCTTTCCACGAACCGATGGCGGTTTCAAACGGAGCTAAGGCGCGCCCTACAAGTATTCCGGCGGCTATCATAGCACCTACGCTCATCTGAGCTTGCAAAACATAATAAGCACCGACACCGGTCACCCCGACCTGTACGGCAAGCCTGAAAAACCTTGTTATACTTGAATATATAGCACTTTTACGACCTGCATGCTCCTGTAATATCATGGACTTGGTATTAGATTCCTGCCATATCTTCGTTACATTATCTAACATTCCCATTGCTTCGATAGCTTCAGCGTTTCTGGCTGCCGTATCTGCATAGCTTGCACTTTTTATACTATGCTCTCCTGCCGACTCGATTGCCGATTTAGTGGAAAACTCATTCATTATGGCTATTATGAATAAAAACACACCGCCTATTACCGATACAATCCCGATTGCAGGGTGAATAAAAAATAAGAATATTATGAATATCATTGACCACGGAGCATCAAGCAGAGAACTCATTGCCTGTCCCGTGATGAAATTCTTTATGCTCGCCATATCCTGTAAATGCTGACCTGAAGATATCGTGCGTTTATAGGCGGAATTAGCGATACCGTGAGCAAATAAAACCGGTGACATTCTCTTATCAAGCCAGCTACCTAATTTTATCATCACGAACGAGCGGACACCCTGTATCAAACTTAAGCATGTTAAGGCAAGAAACGCTACCAAAGTCAGCATTACCAGTGTTTCTATAGACGCACTTGATATCACCCTATCCAACACCTGAAGTGAGTAGATAGGAATGGCAAGCATCATTAAATTGCTGATAAAGCTAAATAATAGTGAATAATAAAAAGCCTTTTTACATGCGTTCAGAGATTTTTTAAGAGACAGTAACTTTTCATTTTGATTAACTTTCATTAATAACCACCTAATTAATAGCAGTGATACTGCTTCATTGCGAACTTTAAGTCCTGCATGACAATTGTAATCTTTTATAAACTCAATTTTTTCGAGGGCAGGAATATAACATATTAAAATATTAATGTAAATCAAAGATATGTAATGCAAATTTTACTTATTCAATCAGTATCAACTAAAGGTCGAAAAAGTATCCGACAAATAATAACCGGTGGCTGATTAAGTGGTTGATATTGCATTTATAAACGCTAATTGCGTTAAGTGTTTCTTAATCATTTTGTCGTAACATTAATAATACAATATTATGTAAATTATATGACTCAAGTAGGTCATTATCGAACACGTAGTCTGTAAGTAATTGATAAAATGCGTGTAGCAGGTAACTATTATGAGTATCATACAAAGCTATATTGCAAGTGCTGTAATAGCAAGCATTAATAATACCACACAAAATCTTAATTCATCTATATTAAATCTTGCAGGCGGTGTAAAAACCAATGCAGGAGTTGCCGACCTATCCGTCGGAACAATTTTAAGGAACAACTCAAGCACACTAACACAGGCTAATATCAATGCAGGGCAGGGGAAAAGCCTGCTGGAAACGGCTAAAGGCGGTTTTGATCAAGTACTTGACTTATTGCAGGATATCAAAAACCTGACTGTTCAGGCACAAGATACTTCCTTAACTGCAAATCAGCGTGCTAACTTAAATACCGAAGCACAAACGTTAATTGATGAAATTAACCGACTGGCAAATAATACCAGCTTTAACGGCAAGAACCTTCTGAACGGCACTATAAGCGGAACAGCAACGGCAACGACTGCAACAGGACAAGCTACTGAAAATTATACTTTGCTTGACACAACGCAATATTCTTTTTCAGGTACGGTTGCAGCCGGTGAGCTTGCTACGTCAAACACTTTTGCAGCAGTAACATCGACAAATATAGGAGCAACGGCAGGAAGCGGAACTATTACCTTCACAGATGTAACGGTAACAGGTGACGGCGTATTCACCATTGGCGGAGGAACTGTAAGTTTTGGTAACGGAGCTACCGATAAGGAATCTCTTGCCGCCAATTTTGTAGCAAATGCGAGGGCAAGTACGAATGCTGACGTAAGGAGTTTTATATATACTGATAATTTAGATGGAACGGTAACCGTAACTTCCGCTGACTTAGGAACATCAGGTAACCTTATCGACTTTCAGATAACGAACGATAGCGGCGGTGAGATAACGGGCGTAACGTTCGGTTCAACCAATGTTATTTCGGGTGCTGTCGATATTACTGACGACGGAACTGTCGGAACTACACGTAACGACCCTACTTCAGCCACTGTTGATGCTAACCTTCAAGGACAACTTACCGATTTTACAGCAGCTTTAGACACTACGGGAACATATAACGCCGTGACATTCACAGTTGATATTAACGGAACGACATATACTTCGCAGGCTGTACAATTATTCGGCACAGGAGGTTTTAACTCAAAAGGTAATACAGTAAAGCAGGATCAGGTTATAACTTTTTATAACACAAGCGGTCCTACGGACGGTTCTGGCGTTTATACGGATAACGGCTTCACTTTAACGGTAGCTGCATCTGATATTACTATATCAGGCGGCACGCAAACAGCATTTGAGACAGACCTTACAAATACCGCACAGGGTTTTGCAACGCAGCTTACCGATAACCGCATTAACCAAAGCCGTGACATAGTGTTAGCTGTAGATAATGATACGGGCGGAGATTTTGACGTTGCGTCGGTAAGCTCAAATAATACATTTGCAGGAATTGAGAGCTTTGACGCTATCGGAACAAATGAACGCAAAGACATAGCTTTTGTCGGAGATCAGTTCGGTGATGACGGCAGGATAGGTGATATAGGCAGTTTTGCATTTAACGGAGCGACAAACACCATATCCGTAACCATAAACGGAGAGGCATATACATCGGATATATCCGATAATACGGCAAATACTGGCGGTATAGTAGATGGTGCGGGCAGTTATAACAGCACTACCAAACAACTTACCGTCGGAGCCGGTACTATTTTGGTTTTCCATAGTGCGGCAACTAATGACGGCAGACAGCTAAGAATAGACCTTAGCAACCTGACGGATACAACTATAGAGCTGGACGGTGCTACAAATCAGGCAACATTTACAGATGACCTTGATACGTTATTCGGTGTGTCGAACAATCCGTCCCTTTCATTTCAGGTAGGCACTAGCAGTACCGATACTATAGGTGTGTCACTTGGCAGCGTTCTAACCTCGGATATCTTCCGAGATGATGCCGGAACAACGCAAAACATAGACATATCGTCTATAGCCGGTGCAACAGAAGCACAGGAGGTTATTGACAATGCTATTAATACGGTATTGGGCGAGCTATCTACTGCACAGGCAAGTATTACAGCGTTCACATCGGCAATAACCACAAATAATATAATGATAACAAATTTCGATGCAGCAAGTTCGGCATTGCTTGATACCGATTACGCACTCGAATCAACGTTATATGCTCAATATACATTGCAACTAAATTCATCAATTTCAGTCTTGGCACAAGAGAGCAAAAGGCTGCAAAACCTGCTACAGCTACTTTCATTTTAGGAGGAGTTATAATAACAAGGCATTGCTGACTAAATATAGTTAATACTCCTTAAGTTTCGTCATTCCCCGAATTTACGTAAGTAAATTATAGGGGAATCTCCGGCAATTTGAACCGGATTACCCTATAATTTTGTTACACAAAATTCGGGTAATGACGTAAAATTATTTTGGTTAGCAATGCCTAAAAATGACATAAATATTTTCCGCGAAGTACGCAGACTAAAAGTCAAAACAAGTAAGTTTTCATAAAATATAACAAACCACAGGAGGGGGGATAATGACCTATTCAAACCCATATGCGGCATATAGCCGTGCAAATGAAACAAAAAGCCATGCAGAACAAATATTTCTGCTATATTGTGGAGCTATATCTTTTGTACAGCAAGCAAAAGAGGCACATCAGGAAAACGACCACGACAAAAGATATAGGCTGATTGACCGCACAATGCAGATAATAAGGGGGTTAAGGGCATGTCTTGACTATGAGGCAAACCAAAAGGTTGCAACGGCACTTAATGATTATTACAAAGACATAGATACACTCCTTGTAGCAATTCAATGCGAGGATAATAAAGAAGAAATTTGTGATAAGGTTATAGAAAACCTAAGAACTATAAAAGAAACATGGGCGGAAATAAATCCGGATATAAAGTCGGTATTGGAACCTGAAAGATATTTACCTCTGAATGGCGGAGAGGCTCAGGCTAGTTACAAGCCGAATGATTTTTCCGTATAACGGGCGGCAAAATACATGTTGCACAAGTTCCTATAGTGTTGTAATAAACCTAAAAAAGGTTTGAATATTATGACACAACCATCGGAACAAGATGTAAATTCTCAGGAAGATAGAGCCGTGCGTATAATGCGTTCTGTTGTAATAAATATGGGTATATTACTTGTTATAGGCACTATAGCTTTATTTGTTGCGGTAATAATGAAATCTAATTCATCATCTGATAAAAAAGCGGAATCCAAAGCGACCACACAAGATGAGATATTTAAGCAAGGAGAGTGTATGGCATATAAACAAGTCGATGTGCCGCTAATGGGTAAGGTTATTTCATCTGATACACATAATAACATTCTAACAATAACCACAACGGATCAGGTTATAGCATATAACTTATGTACCGGAAAGGTTATAGCTAAGTTTCAGTCAGTCGGAAATAATTAGTAATTACGTTTTGTTAACGTTAGATGTAGTGCCACTATACATCTTGGAATGGTTTCCGATATCATATATTCCTCATTATCACCACCTGCACCATCAGTACAGTTGCTGTCATATGCCGAGCCATCATAACCTGCAAGACCGATGACCCGACCGGTATAAGGTCTGCCGTCATCCATCTTATTATCAATGCTTTTAGCCTGAGAAGGAGTAAACAAAGAACCGTAAGAACGCTGATTCGGAACATGTCCGCCTATTATAAGTTGATTTCTGACCGGAATTGTATTTTTCCATCTATCGTCCGAATTAAATACCCAGCCGCCCTGTCTTGACGATTTAAAAGCCGATGCAGGTATATTAAGTCCTGCTAACATAGCATTTGGCCCTCCGGTGTTGTTATTACCGGTGTATGCTCCTTCTATCAGACCGGCAAATCTTAGATGTGTCCAAGCAATAAAATTCTCATGATTGTCATATGCTATACCGTTATTCATATCCTGCCAATGAATACGGTCATTGCCGCTTCCGTTGCAGTCATAAGGCGCACCGGAGCAGTTTACTCCCAGTGAATAAGCCGAAGCATTAGGCATATCACCTAAAATAGCGTTATATTCCAGATGGAAAGTGCTAGAAGCAGCATCATATTTATTGAATTCCGATATTACGGCACGTATTTTTGCCTGTGTTACAAGTTTTTGTCCTCCTACTATACCTGCTACTATCAAACCTATAATAACAATAACTATAGAAAGCTCTATCAGAGTAAAACCGGATTTTTTAGAAATAGCCATAACCTTAATATAAAAATAATTCAATTATTACAAAGAATAAATTTTAACATAACAAGATTTATAAACCAGAAAAATATTTAATTTTTTTGTTTAAAGGGTAATATTGAAAAATTATTCAAAATAACTAACTACTGATCTCTAAAATAACAACTTTTTTTCTTTTTTCTTGCTTCTTACCGGCTACATTAGGATCTATAACACCTATCAATCGCCCTATGCCTGCTGTAAAAACGAACGAAAAAACAAAAGCCAGTGTAATAACCAGATAAATATCGGCTCCCGAAAAAATAGCTACCGTCATAAAAAAAAGAAATATTGCTACTATAAGGGCTTCTAATAATAGAACTAATAAATAGAAAGGCGATAGAATACCTGCAACAAGCCATATTAACCTTACTCCACGATTCTTAAACTTTGAAAAAAGTTTAAATGTGGTTAAAACTTCTTTTCTTTTACCGTATATACGAAAAACAAGTTTATCGTCTTTTTCGTATATATCGTAAAACTTACCGGATACATCATTGTTTGTCATAATAGAACATTATATCACAGTTTTATTGCAAAGTATATATTAAATGTAACAAATTCTTCATAATGCCGCACGGATTGCATTGCATGTATTGCAGAAGGCTATTAGCTTAAAATAATTTAAAAAAACCGATATAAATACCTATTGTATGATACGTGATGCATTATATGAAAAGTCTGAGTATGATTAAAGGTCTGATTAAAAAATAAAATATACAACATGTCGCCAAAGCGTTACATCAACTTCAATATACGATATATATCACATTGTTTGTTGGTGCATAGTAAGCGTTTTTCAAGGCTGCAACTATCTTCATTGAAGCATTCAACCTCGCAATATTCCTGCAACAGGTCAATGTCGGGTATTGTGATTTCCCGTCCCTGAAAGTTAATGTTTAGGTCTTCGTTAAGTCTTTTCATGGCTCTTGAGAAAGTTTCAGGCTTCATACCGAGTCTGGACGCTACGAGATATTTATTATACGGTAGCTGCAAATTAGTCTTATACTCCCTATCCATTGAAAGCTTTAGCAAAAAACAGCCGACACGCTGTGAGGCGGTCAGCTTGCTTATATGTTCGTATGTAAGGCTTAACTGGTTATTGTGGTGTGATATGGAAGCCAGCATTTTTAATGCGATATTCGGATTTTTCCTCACTTCCTCACGTATTGCACAAGCCTCCAATAACAATACTTTTGCACCGCCGCCCACAACTTGTGTGCTATACGGATAATCAGACCCTTCAAAAGTTGCTGCCTCACTAAAGGCATCGCCTATAGTAACAAGAGAGATTACCGTTTCGTCACCGTCTTTGTTAACCCTGTATAATTTTACCCAGCCTTCAAGGATTATAAAGAACTTATCGGCAGGCTCTCCGTAATGAAACATCTGCCGGTTTTTTTTATATTCCTTTTGTTGCAGCTTACTAACAAAATATTCCAACTCATCGTTAGATAGTCCTGTAAAAAAGGGAATGGTTTTCAGTAGGTTAATATGTTTCATTTTTAATGCTCTAAAACTTAAAAAAATCTTGATAGTAGTCAAGGAACTAATTGTCCTTTTATATAGTTTTATACTTGTTTTTTATAAAGCTATGTGTTTTATAAAACTTTTAATATATTAGTTAGTGATGTCCATGCAAAAACAAAAAACTTCATTTCCCCAGCGTACACTCGGTCCGGTTTCAGACTTGGAGCGTCATCTGCCTTCCGAATGGTGGAAAAGCCTTTTCAACTCCCTTTATCTAAAGACTGACGGAGATGTCGTTGAAAATCAGGAAAATACCAAGCGTGATGTAGATACGTTAATTAAAACCCTCGGCTTAAAAACGCAAGACCGAATTTTAGACTTATGCTGCGGTCAGGGTCGTCACGCTATTGAGCTTGCCGGTCGTGGTTTTAATAAAGTAACAGGTGTGGACAGGTCACGTTATCTGGTACGCCTCGCACGTAAACGTGCCTTGAATATGAATCTGCCTATACAATTTTCAGAAGGCGATGCCCGTAAATTCCGTTTGGGCGATAATAGTCAGGACGTTGTATATTTAATGGGTAACTCGTTCGGTTATTTTGAACGGGAAGAAGATGATTGCGAGGTGCTGGAGTCCATTAAGAAAACATTGGTATCTGAGGGCAGGATAGCACTTGATATCACAAACGGCTCTTGGATGCGTAAATCATTCGAACCACGTTCATGGGAATGGATAGACCAAGACCATTTTGTGTGCAGGGAACGCTCCTTATCCTCTGACGAAAAGCGGATAATTTCTCGTGAAGTTATAGTACACGCTGAAAAAGGTGTTATTGCCGACCAGTTCTATGCAGAGCGTCTGTATGACGAATCGCAGATAAAGGAATTGCTGGAAAAATTATCGTTCGATAATATTGAAGTTCATAACAGCATAGAAACCAGTTCTACAAGGAACCATGATTTAGGTATGATGGCAAACCGCCTGTTTGTTACGGCTGTTTCGCCTGTTAAGAAGTCAAGACCTAAGACAAAAAAATCAGAACGTGAAGTATTGGTATTGTTGGGCGACCCAAGACTTGCCGATAGCGTTAAAAAAGGCGGAACATTTAACTCGGAAGACCTTGAAACGGTTGACAGGCTTAAAAATACGCTAAACGATATTGAAGGATATAAATTCCAGTTCCTCGATAACCACGCAACATTTTTACGTAACCTTCCGAATAAAACAAATTCTTTTGTTTTAAATTTCTGTGATGAAGGCTATTTAAATGATGCATTTAAAGAACTGCATGTGCCGGCTCTTCTTGAAATGCTTAATATCCCGTATAGCGGTGCAGGACCTGCATCTTTGGGATTATGCTACAACAAGTCGATAATACGCTCTATGGCTATAAGCCTTGATATTCCGGTGCCTGAAGAAACATATTACGACCCAAGCGATCAGGCTGCATCAATTCCTTCTATTTTTCCGGCCATCTTGAAGCCGAATTACGGTGACAGCTCAATCGGTATAACTAAAGATGCCGTTGTATCGAATGCCGAACAGTTAATTGCGTATCTTGAAAACTTACGGGAAATACTGCCTAACACTCCTATACTTATACAGGAATTTTTGGCAGGGAACGAGTACAGCGTCGGAATTATCGGAAATCAGGGTAATTATACGGTGTTGCCGATATTGGAGGTGGATTACAGCAAGTTGCCTAAAAAATTACCTAAAATATTAGGTTATGAATCAAAATGGCTGCCTGACTCGCCATATTGGAATGATATAAGCTATATAGAATCAAATCTTGACGAAGAAAATAAAAGAAAATTAATTGACGCATCAATATCTTTATTTGAAAGAACCGGCTGTAGGGATTACGCACGTTTTGATTTCAGGGCTGCTAAAGACGGCAAAATAAAATTGCTTGAGGTAAATCCTAATCCGGGTTGGTGCTGGGACGGAAAACTTAACCTTATGGCAGGTTTTGGGGATTATAGTTACAAGGATTTATTACAACTCATTTTAAAGTCATCGACGGAACGCTATGAAAGCTATTGCGAACAAAGTGATATGCAAAGCGGTACTATCGCAGCCTAGTGACTTTAATATTGACTATGTATGCAACCGGATTGAACAAACAGGTTTTGCCCATATTAAAAACTTATTTCCCGAATCCCTTTTAAAATCTTTATACAAAGAAATAAAGGATTTAGATGAAAACCGTCAATTGCAGCCTGCCGGAATAGGTCGGGGTAATGCTCATACGGTTATTAAGTCGGTGCGTCGTGACAAAATACACTGGATAGAAGGCTCAACCCTTGCTCAGTGCCGGTTAAATGAAGCACTCGAAGATATAAGGGTAGATATAAACAGGCGTTTAATGCTAGGCTTATTTGATATAGAATCGCATTTTGCCGTATATAGGGAAGGGGGTTTTTATAAAAAACACCTTGATAGATTCAAGGGGCAAAAAAACCGTGTATTATCGATGGTAATTTATTTAAACCCGAAGTGGCGTAAATCCGACGGCGGTTTATTAAACGTTTTCACAAATGAGAATATTTTATCCGTAATGCCGCAATGGGGTAATGTAGTTATATTTTTAAGCGAGAGCATTTTGCACGAGGTAACCGTTACAAAGTGCAGTAGATATAGTATAGCTACATGGTTCAGGTGCAATAGTGATAATCCGTTGGAAATATTATAATATTTCCTCACCTATCCTGTATGCCAGCCATTCTTTATGACGCTTACGCTCCTGATAGGCAATGAAACTTGTGCTGGCAACTATTATTATACTGCCTACGATAGTAGGGAATTTTATAATTTCTCCAAACGCTATATATGCCATTACGGAAGTAAAAACAAGGCTCATAAATGCAAATGGCTGTATTACCGTTAGAGTGCCTATGCTGTAAGCATATGTCAGTGTTAGCATATTAAATATAAAAAATACCCCTATCAGCAGCATAATGCATAATTGGGTAAATGTCGGGGTTATCCAAGTAGATACTACAAAAGGCAATAGCATCAAAAAGCTGAATAACGAGAAATACCATGTTATTTTAATCGTATCGGATATAATTCCCATTCTCTTTATGATTATATCGGTAATAGACCACAAGATACAGGCTCCGATAACCATGAATGACTGAGTCTGGAAAGAGTCACTTGCAGGCTGAACAATTATAAGCATTCCAAAAAAACCCAGTGATAACGCCGGATAATAATATTTACGCATAACTTCTTTCAGGATTACTATTGCAAGAATAATAGTAAATAGAGGCGTTGAAAAACTTAAAGCCGTTGCCGAGGGCAAAGATATCTTATCAAGGCTCATAAAGAACAATGCCGTAGCTACCAACCAGAAAAATGCACGTGTAATATGAGCTAGAATTGATTTTTTCTTAGGAAAGGGCATTAATTTTTTTCTGTTGAATAAAAACAGGGCAACGCATGCCGTACCTGTTTGAAAAAGCAATATCTGAACTATGCTCAAGCCTGATTGCATCGCATATTTTGTCAACACGCCGATGCACGAAAAAAGAAAGCAGTGTAATACAAAATACGCAATGCTTTCTAGTGAACGTCCATTATAGTTTTCAAAGTTAATTAGATTTTTTATAACGTACCCCTACCTCATATTAACATATTAAAATAGAATGATTGTAGGAAAATGCCAGAAAAAACTTGACCGCCATCAAGTTTTTTCTTTCCAAGACTAGTAATGTTGCTTTTACCGTAACATAATTTATGAGAAAAAAATGACTTTAAAATCTTTGAAAACTTTGTTGGCTGCCGGACTTGTATGCGGTTTATTTTCTGCCCCTGCTTTAGCTGAGGACGCTGAGGTTTCTTCCGATAACAAATACGATCTGGCATATAATAAATGTAGCGATGTTGCCGATAACCAAGAAAGCTACGAAAGCTGGGACGGTGTATTTAATAACTGCATGCGTCAGGAAGGTTTTGAACCTGAAACTGAAGTTGAAACTGAAACTGAGCAACAGTAATTTTATCTGTTATTCATATAAAATCTAAAAAGACATGCCGTATTCCAAGTGTTTACGGCATGTTTTTTATTATACTTTTTGTGTATGGGGTTATTTATTATAATTTCCGGCACAATCTCTGTGAACTTCACTTCAACATTCTATAATTAAAGTTCACAATTGAAAATTCTACCTATAGTTTATCCTGAGAACATCAAAGAAACATTAATTTTGCATGATTGTTTGTTGAAGTGACTGAAAGAGTTAAAGAATAATTTGTGTAGCTGTTTTTTGTCAACGTTAAGGAAGTGTTAATACTTATTTGTTACGCTTAAGGTAAGTGTTCAAGAAACATGTGGGTTAGCTATGCGTAAGATATTTATACTGGTAAGTTTGTCTGTTTTTGTCACGAAGCCTGCTTTGGCATGTGACCTTAAAAACGTTTTATTTGGAACAAGTGCGAGTCATGTTGTTGATCAATATGATTTCAACCCGTTGGAAACGGAAATAGGTGAAGTGCCTAAAAAAGGTGAGTTTTCTATAAGAGAATTCGGTAATGTCGTATGTAAGAACCTTCCCGATGGGTCTTTTATCGAGTTTTCGTTCATTGATGATAGTCTTGTAAAAGTTAAAATAGAAAATAATAGCCGCTCGCAGCCTGTTCTAGATGAGTTAAAAAAGATTTTTGGTGAAAGTGACGATAAAGACAGAAAAAAATCACCTGATGGGAAGACAAAAGTAGCAATGTGGGATATCGGTGAAAAAATGTCGGTATTGTATATGCTTGGTAACGACCCTAAGGGTGGCACTGTTGAAAGTGTGGATATTAGCTCAAAAATGCATCACGCATTATTTCAGGATATAGTTGAACAAAAAAATAAAGCAATCGATAAATACCTTCAAGAAAATAATCTAGGTAAGTACAATACTTCTTACAAAGGCGGTAGCAGTTCGTCAGGTGGAAATTCAGGAGCTTCCGGCGGTAGTTACGATCCTTATGCTCTGGAGAAGTTAAAAGACGGCTATGATAAGGCTAATGAAGCATGGAAGGAAAAAAATCAGGATAACCCTAGGAAAGGCAGATAATTAAGGGGAATGGTCATGTTTAGAAATATTTTTGCACTATTGTTGTTATTCGTTTTTGTTTCTTCACAAAGTTGGGCAAAATCACCACCTCCGGGAACAGGATTTCAGGACGTGCCTACGAGTGTGCTAATAATGCTGGATACATCCGGTTCAATGGCTTGGAGTGCTTCGGGTGCGGAAACGGATTATCCGTACGACCTTGTGTTTGATTCTGCCGGGAATAGATATGTCGCAAGTTACTACAGTGTAATAGAGAAATACGATTCATCAAACAATTTTGTAACCAGTTGGGGTGAATATGATAATGGTGGTGCCACAAACGGTCATTTCCGTTATATTTACGCCATAGATATTGATAGCAACGATAAGTTATATGTTGCAGATTATCAGCGTGGACGTGTGCAGATATTTGATACTGACGGTAACTATCTGGATAAATTTAATGTATCGACTTCATATGTAAGAGGGCTTGCAATTGACAGGTCGGATCCTGCAAATAACCGGATATATGTTATAAATGATGACGGAGATATTGAGGTATATGATACTTCAGGCACGATGCTTAAAACATGGTCGGTAGATAGCGATGCATATGCCGTAGCGGTTGATAAAGCTAGCCCTGCTAATGTTTATGTTACACTAAGATCTGATGAAGAAGTTCATAAATTTGATTCTGACGGTAACCCTGTAAATAGTTTTGACAGTGGAACTAAGAACTATTTTCGAGCAGGCTTAGCTCCCGGATATACAGACCCACATGGTATAGACATCGATAGTGTGGGCAACATATATATAGGTGACAGAGGGTCTCCATATGGAGTTTATAAATATAATCCGGCAGGTGTTTTACAGGAATATTATGGTGCTACAGGTTCCGGCTCCAGTTTGGGTAAATTCTCTAATATAAGAGGCTTATATGTTGACTCAAGTGATAATGTTTGGGTTGCGGATGCCGGTAATGATAGGATACAAAAATTTGACGGTTCGGAAGAGTGGCCCGGTTCAAATGAGTCACGCCTGTCTCAGGCAAAAAGTGTAATTAAGGATATCGTGTCAAACAGTACATTGACAGATGGAGCGGACTTCGGATTACTTGAGTGGAATAACGGAAATAGTAGCGATACTAACGTTATTGTCCCGATATCAAGCAGCGGTGCTTCAACAATATATAGTACTATAGACAGCTTAAGTGCCGGTGGTGGAACATATCTTGACTTTGCAATGGCTACTGCAAACAGCTATCTGAATTCTAACGGATACTTAAATACCAAAAATTGGTGTCAGAAAACCGTTTTGATAGTTATAAGTGATGGTGAGTGGGTGGATAACTCTGCGTCAGCACTTGCACAGCAAATGTATAATAATGCAGGGGTAAAAACTTTCGTAGTAGGATTTACCGTGAGTGAATCAAGTTCAGGTGCGGCAAACTATGTAACAATCGCACAAAAAGGGGGAACATATCCTGACTCTCCTGTGTTTGCTAATGATTGGCAGACTTTATATGAGTCAATATCAGACTACATATTACAAACCATCAATTCTACGTTGACGTTCAGTACTCCTACAATTATGCCGGAAGTGACAGGAAGCGATCACATAATACAAGCTACTTTCAAGTATAAAACAGGACATCAATGGAAAGGAAGCCTTAATAAATACTCCCTTGATGCTAACGGTCTGTTAGGCTCGTTGCAGTGGGACGCAGGCGAGGTTTTGGCTACGACAGCCGCTGCTGACAGAGATATCTGGACGGTTGGTAACGGTTTGACCGCAACGGATTACAATAATTTTGTAAAGGCTAACCTCGTCGAGTTAAGGCAGGCTTTACTGGAAAACACCGCAACTAACTATTCGGATGCCGAGTTAGAAGGGCTTATAGACTATGTAAGGGGAATAGATACATATGGCGAGTTTTCGGGCGGTCAAGATGACGAGGGCGATACGATAGTAACGGGCGAGCGTTGGAAATTAGCCGATGTATATCACTCAAGGGCCGTAGCGGTCGGTACTCCGTCTGCATTTACTTCAGAAACGGCTAATTCAAAAACAGAAGCCTATTATCGTTATACAAACGGATATAATACTTTCAAAACAACAGGTTCTGCTGCAACAAGGGATTCTATAATATATGTAGGTTCTAACGGAGGTATGCTGCATGCTTTCAATTCCGATACGGGAGCTGAGGAGTGGGCTTTTGTGCCTCCTAGCATAATACCTAACTTCAAAGATATTATATCTACTACGGCAGGTGAAAGTAACAGTATTTACGGTGTTGACGGTTCACCTGTTGTTAAGGATATATATTATGGCGGTAGTTGGAGAACTGTTTTGATGGTAGGTTCCAGACAGGGAGGACACACATATTCCGCTTTGGATATTACCGATCCTGACAATCCTTTACACTTATTTACTTTTGCCCATAATAAAATTACAGATGAGGTGAGTTATTGGGACGCATCGGGGACTAGAACCGACTATAGTACGGCAACAGCCATACCTGCCGAATATGACTTTTCAGAACTTGGTGAGGCATGGTCGAGACCGCTTATGTTACTCCTTCCTGTAGGTAGCGGAGGTGCTATGAAGTGGACGGCAGTGTTCGGTGGTGGTTTTAACGCTGCGGTAAGCGATGAATATGGTGCGAAACTGTTCATAATCGATCTTGAAGATGGCGGTAAAATAATCAATAAACTTGATATTGCCGATGATGATAGCGGTAATGGCATTGAAAACTCGGTTCCGCCTAGGTTAATGGCTATAAATGCGGATTCCAGTACTTTCTTCCAAGATAGTGCCGAACCGAACGGCTCAATAATATATTTTAGTGATTTGGAGGGTAAATTATGGAAAATAAACCTTACCGATCAGGGTACTTTATATGAAACGGTCAGGTTATTTGATGCCGAATCGGATAATAGCAATACAAGGCTAATGTTCCATGAGCATGCCGCATCTGTGGATAGCAACGGATATTTGTGGCAATATTACGGCAGCGGTGACCAACAGTCTTTAGGTGATATTGATGCTAATATCGCAAATAGGGGATATGCGTATATGCACTCTACTCCTATGACGGATTTTTCGGCAACCTCAATGCATACAGTATCGGATATGGCTAATGTTTCGCTTGGAAACTGCCCTACTGATGCTCAATTCGGCTGGTATATAGACCTTGACGCTAATGAGAAAGTTACCGCTAAGGCTACCGTATCAAACGGCTATGTATATTTCTCAAGATATACGCCAAATGTAGGGGATATCTGTTCGTCGGGTACTGCTAAGATATCCGAGCATAATTATACCTGCGGAAGTCTGGAAGCCGAGTTTGACCTTGGTTATGGTGTTCCTACGGAGTCTATCTTGTATAAGAACAAAATATACCTTGGAATCAGTACCGATCAGGTTGTAACAACCCTGCCTCCGGGTTGGGTGAAATCAGGTAACCTTATCATAGGTGCACCATCGGAGCTTGCTACAGGTAAGGTTGAAGTAGAATCTTGGTGGGAAGACTTCTAATTAGAGCGTTGATAATAATTGCTAATTGAACTTTGATGCTTGATATATACTCACGGCTGATAAAAAAATATTGTTGAATATGATAATTTTGATTATTGTAGCTTAAACAATTATTTAAAAAATTTATAGGTAGTGAATTTATGGGATTGCATCTTAAGAAGGATTATTCTTCAATACAGCCAAGACAAAAAAGAAAATTGAATGTTGGCGAGCCTAAAATATTCGATATTACTACCGATGATAATGTTAAGCTAAAATTAACAAGGTATAAAGGCGGCAACAAAGGTCCTGTAATGATGGTTCATGGTTTGGGGGTTGCTTCTACTATCTTCTCTACCGACATGATAGATGAGAATCTGTTAGAATATCTCTATAAAAATGAATATGACGTTTGGCTGCTGGATTTAAGGGTCAGTATCGAACTGGAAGCGGCCGCAAAACAATGGACGGGTGATGAGCTTGCTAAAAATGATTATCCTTGTGCTATAAAATTTATTAAACATAAAACGGGAGCTGATTCAGTGCAGGCAGTGGTGCATTGCTATGGTGGTACAACGTTTTTTATGTCGATGCTGGCAGGCTTGGAAGATGTGCGTTCTATAGTTTGCTCTCAGATAGCCACTCATGCCGTGATTCCGAAAGCAACGCAATTAAAAACAGGGCTACATGTTCCGTCATTCTTGGGAAAGCTTGGCTTTGACTCCCTGACTGCCGAAGTGGACGGTGATGAAAATTTCTTTGAAAAGCTGTATGATAAGGCGCTGGGTATTTATGCACTATCTGAAGCTCAAGGCAAATGCAGCAATCCTACCTGCCATAGAATTACATTCATGTATGCCTCTTTATACCGCCATGACCAGCTAACGCACTTGCTGCATGATAACCTCAATGAGTTGTTCGGTGAGGCTAATATGAAAACTTTCCAACACCTTGCGGAAATCTGCCGTAAAGGTTTCATAGTCGATTTTGACGGTAACGATGTTTATTTAGGCAATCTGCATAACCTTGATTTGCCCATATTGTTCATAAGCGGTGAGAATAATGAGTGCTATCTGCCTGAAAGTACGGCAATAACATATGATTTGCTAAGGCAGAATTACGATAAAGAGCAATATTCGAGAAAGGTAATAAAAAATTACGGTCACATTGACTGCATATTTGGAAAAAATGCAAATGTAGATGTGTATCCGCATATATTGGAACATTTGGAAAAAACTAAGTAAATTTAAAAGTATTAAAGGAATAAAGCATGAATAATCATGGGCTTGCGAATAAGTATTATGAAGTGAAAGACCGTTACGACGTTATAGTTGTGGGGTCGGGTTATGGGGCTTCAATAGCCGCCGCTAGGTTTAGCAGGGCAGGGTATAATGTATGCGTGTTAGAACGGGGAAAAGAATATTTACCCGAAGATTTCCCCAATACTGCCGTGGGAGCAACCCCTGAAATGCATATTGAATCTGCTGAAGGGATTGTATCTAAACTTCCTGAGAACCCTCTGGGGCTATATAATTTTCATATAAATAAAGATTTAAACGTATTGGTCGGGTGCGGACTGGGCGGAACTTCGTTGATAAACGCCAATGTGAGTATAAAACCCGATCCCAGAGTCTTTGAAGACACGGTTTGGCCTGAGGCTATCAGGAATGATATGAACGGCTTGAAAAAAGCATATGATGATGCCAAGGATATGCTAAAAGCCACTCCTTACCCTGTCGGGGAAGCCGGATATCCTGAATTACAAAAAACAAAAGCTTTGTTTAAATCAGGTGAGAAAGTCGGCTATCAAACAAAATATCTTGATTTGAACGTAAACTTTGAGGTTAGCGGCAAGAACCATGTGGGAGTGGAGCAGCTGCCTTGTAATAATTGCGGTGATTGCTGTTCGGGGTGTCGTAATAAGGCTAAAAATACTCTGGATAAAAACTATCTGCCTGATGCAAAAAATCATGGCGCGCATATTTTTACACAAATGGAAGTGCGTCACATAGAGAAAAATGCTGACGGCTCATGGAGTGTCCATTATCTACAACAGCCGGGCATGCCTTTGAAAGGAAATCCTAAAACAAGCTTTATCAGAGCTGATATCGTTGTAGTAGGAGCGGGAAGTCTGGGTTCTACCGAAATCTTAATGCGTTCTAAGGAAGAAGGGCTTGCTATATCAAGTAATATCGGGCGTAGTTTTAGCGGAAACGGTGATGTTCTGGCGTTCTCTTATAATACTGACGATGAGGTTAACTCAATTGGCTTTGGTGACGATAATCCTTCTAAAAGAAATGCCGTCGGTCCTTGCATAACGGCGGCTATTGATGCCAGACCTGCCGATAAGCCGTTATCCGAAGGTATGATAATAGAGGAGGGGGCAGCACCCGGAGCTTTAGGAGCGTTGCTTCCTAAGCTTTTCTCATCTGCCGCATCTGCGTTCGGGGTGGATACCGATAGCGGTTTCCTTGATAATACTAAAGAAACCTACCGTCAGGCTGAGAGCCTTATTCGCGGATATACGAAAGGGGCTACGTATAATACCCAAACATGCCTGATAATGTCCAATGATGACCAAGACGGTAAGCTTGACCTTAAAAATGACAGGATTCGGGTATTATGGCCCGGATATGCAAAAAAGGAGATATTCAAGCGTGTTAAAGAAAATATGATAAAGGCAACATCAGCGTTGGGCGGTACATATCTTGAAAACCCTATTAGTGAAAGGTTTTTTGGTGAAAAGTTGATAACAGTTCACCCTCTTGGCGGTTGTGCTATGGGGGAGGATTCGGGCAGTGGTGTAGTTAACCATAAATGTGAAGTGTTCGATGCCGCCTCTAGCGATAAAAAAGCTGTGCATGAAGGTTTATATGTAATGGACGGATCGGTTATACCGCGTTCTCTTGGGGTTAATCCTTTGTTTACCATATGTGCCGTATCGGAGCGTGCCGCAGCTATTGCCGTGGCTCAAAGGGGAAGGCAAACTACATATGATTTTCCTGCCGCAAATTTGGAAATTGAAGATAAATCAAAAGTAGGTGTTACTTTTACCGAAGTTATGAGAGGTTTTGCAAGTAAAGATGCCGATGATTTTGAAGACGGGTTCAAAAAAGGGAAGATGCAGGGTAAAGCTAAGGCAGGACTGCAATTCCGCCTGACCGTAACTATGGACGATATGGACGAGTTTATTGCCAATCGTGACCATTTAGGCAGTCTGACCGGTTATCTGGAGTGTCCGTTATTATCTGATGAGGCTTTGTCGGTATCGCAAGGTAAATTCAATCTTTTTGTTGAGAAAAAAGGTGATAGCACAATAAAGAACATGGATTATTCTATGGTGCTTACCTCTAAAGAAGGCGAACAATTCTATTTTGTCGGCAAGAAAAATGTCAGAAGCGACGGCAAATTCTCAGTTGAAGAGATTTGGGAAGACACCAGTACCTTATATGTAACGATATATGAAGGTGTTGATGAAAACGGAAATGTATTTGCTAAAGGTATTCAAAAAATATTAATAGCCGATTTCGTGAACCAGCTTGAAACCTCAAGTGCCACAAGGATTAATGACCCTAAAGAAGCTGTTAAGGCTCTCGGCAAGTTCGGTGTGTTCTTCTTCGGAGAATTGTGGGAGACTTATGTAGAGAAGGGTAAGAAGAAAGTGGCGTAATTGGAGCTGCCGTCATTCACCGGCTTGACCGGTGAATCCACACAGGATAGCATGGATTCGCCGATCGGAGTCGGCGAATGACAACAGAAATATTACTATAAAAACAGAGGACTTTATAAACGTTCAAGAGTGAAAGTGCTTTTTATAAATAACTTAACAATCTTCTTAAGCGTAGCCGAGGTTATATAATTACTCGTAATACTATGGCTTGACCATAGTATTCAAGCAATATAATGATGAATGCACTTTGTGCATACTTCTTTTTTTCGTGGATTCGAAATAAAAAAACGGAAGTTATTTTGGAACACTATGATTCAAAAATACCTAAATTACAACTTCTCCTTCAATCTATATAAAAGCTCCAGTGCCTCTCTTGGAGCTAGGTTGTCAATGTCGGTTTGCTCTAATATTTCTTCTACTTCTGAAATATGTTGTTCATTTTCATTACTTGCCTGATTCGAGAAAAACAGCGGCAGGTCTTCGGCTAATTTAACTTTTGCACTGCCTGTATCGGATTCTTGCAAGGTATGCAATACTTGTTCCGCCCTTTTTATTACCGCTTTTGGAATTCCGGCAAGCTTGGCTACATGTATTCCGTATGAGCGATCGGCAGCACCCGATATAACTTCATGCATGAATATAACATCTCCCTCCCATTCTTTTACTTTCATAGTGTAGCAGACAAGGGCAGACAGGCTTGCTCTCAATGAGGTCAGTTCGTGGTAGTGAGTAGCAAATAAAGCACGGGATTTATTGCGGTTATGCAGTTGCTCAACAACCGCCCATGCGATGGATAAGCCGTCATGCGTCGCTGTTCCTCTGCCTATTTCGTCCAATATTACAAGCGAGCGGTCTGTTGCCTGATTCAATATCGTAGCCGTCTCTAGCATCTCAACCATAAAAGTTGATTGCCCGCGAGCCAAATCATCAGATGCCCCCACACGGCTGAATAATTTATCAACACAACCGATATGGGCTTCGTCGGCAGAAACATATGAGCCTATCTGTGCCATTAGAGCTATAATAGCATTTTGCCTTAGATAGGTACTTTTACCTGCCATATTAGGACCGGTTAACAGCCAAAGCCGTTGGTTTGCTGAAAGATTTACATCATTTGCAACAAATTCTCCGTTCAACTCGCCATTGATATTTGCCTCAACAACAGGGTGACGACCGCCTTTTATATTGAATTCCAAGGAATCATCAATATGAGGGCGTGTGTAGT
This sequence comes from Pseudomonadota bacterium, assembly GCA_027620075.1. NCBI lineage: Bacteria > Pseudomonadati > Pseudomonadota > Pseudomonadota bacterium. The sequence continues at coordinate 41,638 of JAQCEY010000012.1, forward strand.
TATTTTCTACCGCAACCTGTGCCAGTGCAGACAAAACATCTATTTGTGCAATACTTACCGCCGCAACCGCTATTTCATTTGCACGCCCCTTTATATCTTCAACTAACTCATTGAATATCATCACTTCCAGCTTTAATGCCTCGTCACGGGAATTTATGATATCGCTTTCTAATTTACGTAGCTCATCGGTGCTGTAGCGTATAGCACTTGCCAGCGTTTGGCGGTGATTGAATTTAGGGTCTGTTACTTTTGAACTTTGGTTGGGGGTGACTTCTACGAAATATCCCAAAACCCCGTTTTGAGATATTTTTAAGGTGTTTATTCCTGTTTCTTCACGATATACGTCACGTAGTTCGGTAATCTTGCTGCGACCGTTGTCACGTAACTGCCTGAACTCATCTAAAGTAGGGTGATAGCCGTTTTTTACATAACCTCCGTCACGAGCCAAAACTCCAACCTCACTCTTAAGAGCTTCTTGTAACTTATTGATAATAAAATCATGTGAACTAAAGTCATTTAGCTGGTTGTGGATAATATCCGGTGTATCTAACGCACCTGAAAATTCTATTATTTCGGTTATTACAGTGGATTCGGCAAGCCCGTCACGTATGGCCGCCAAATCTTTAGGTCCTCCTTTACCTATGCATATTCTGCTTAAAGCACGCTCCATATCGGGAACTCTTTTTAAAGTATCCCGTACCTGCTGCCTTACATGCTCATTTTCAATAAAGAATTGTACCCCGTCCAGCTTATTGTTAATCGGAAGGGCGTTAGTGTATGGGGTTGTAAGGTTATGCAACTGAAGCCTTGAGCCTGCTGCCGTTATTGTGCGGTCAATGATATTTAGCAGGCTGCCTTTTTTTTCACCTGACATTGTTGAAGTAAGTTCAAGGTTGCGTCTTGTTGAGGCATCTATCTGCATAAAATTCTTTGAAGAGAATTTTTGCGGTGGGTTAAGTCTTGGTAAAATACCTTTTTGTGTAAGCTCTACATACTCAATCAATGAACCGCATGCGGAAATTTCTGCTGTTGTGAACTTGCCGTAAGAGGCGAGGGACTTCACACCATAAAATTCTTTCAACTTGTTCTCGGTTTTTGCAGGGTCGAACATGCTGGAAACCTGAGGTGATAAAATAGATTTATAATCCCTCAATATCGGCGAAAGCTCGGCATCTATAAATAATCTGTCCTCAATAAGCAGCTCTTTGGCATTTAGCCTTGCAAGGTCTGACGATATGCTCTCACGTGTAACTGGGCAGGCGTGAAACTCGCCGGTAGACATGTCTATCCATGCCAACGACATCTTACCTTTTATATCAACTAACGATGCTAAATAATTGGATTCTCTTGCATTTAGTAACGCATCTTCTATAAGTGTGCCGGGGGTTATGATGCGGACTACTTCACGCCTTACAACGGATTTATAGCCACGTTTTTTTGCCTCTTCAGGGCTTTCCATCTGTTCGCATACTGCAACTTTATAACCTGAGTTTATCAGTTTGTGTAAATATGATTCGTAAGAATGGTGCGGAACTCCGCACATAGGTATGTCCTCGCCTTCTTTTTTCCCGCGTTTGGTAAGGGTTATATCAAGGACTTTGGCGGCTATAACCGCATCATCTAAAAACATTTCATAAAAATCACCCATGCGGTAAAATAATATGCAGTCTTTATATTGCTCCTTAACATTCAGAAATTGCTGCATCATCGGTGTGACGGCGGGTGTTTGCTCAGCTATTAATTCTTTTGCCATATGCATTCCATAATTGCTTTTTTTCAGGCAAGTTAGCAGTTATCTATTAATTTTTCTAATGGAATCTTGTTTTTTATGAGAGTTTTCAATAAAAATAGATTTTGTCATGCTGAATTTATTTCAGCATGACAAAAAGTTGAGGATTTCAGTGCTATTTGTACAAAATCTATATTTACCGAACGCTATCTTTTCATTATCTTTGTTTATAGTTTCCATGCACATGGGCGGCGTATTTTTGAACGTTGTTAACGATATTTTGTTGTGATTCTTTATAAGATTGAAACTCCTGCTCGGCATTTTTATTGTGCTTGTCGGGATTGGAGTCGTATTTATCTTTTTCAACTCCGTATAATTCATGTATGTTAGCGGAACTCAATAATAACGAACTGTCACTTTCAACTCTTTGCCTCATTGTTTCCGGCACGGTATAGAATTTAACATATTTATCTGCTTTGCCGCAATCCTGATTTGTTACGGCTGTTTCAGCCTGCATCATAAAAGAACCGGATGATTTATCATCATGTTGGTGTAAGCGGTCGGTTCTATGTTGTTCTAAAATTCTTTTTAAAAAGTTATTTGCCATAAACATAATCGAATCTGATTTTTTACATTTTATAATTTTATATAAGTTACCTTTATATAGACCTATTGTCCATACTGTTTTCACTATCAAGTTGTTCCTGATATAAATGATGCGGTTTTTTGTATAGAGCAATACGGTCTTGTTGTGTTGTTTTTTTGTAGCTATCTACCAGATACTCTTTTGCACTTACAATTTGTTCCTTTCCTTCTTTTTGTCGGCTTTGTTCAACGATTTTTTGTAGTTCTGAAGGTGTATCGGTCTTTACGAATACGAACGGCTTTTCCCCCTCATCAAAATGACTACCCTGAATATGGGCTATTTTTTGTATGTTGTCGATTGCCGGCATCAGGTATTCATGCTCAAAATTTGTTTTTCCATAAGGTGTTACGGCAATATTAACCGGTATTTTGTGACCGCCGTAATAATCAAGAATTTCATCTCCTATATCCCACAATGACATATCCACTCCGTCAAGCCCTCGGTTGCGACCCGGAATTTCCTGAAGTGTTTTATCAAGCCCAAGCACTTGTTTGTCCAACTCTTCGGTGTTTAATTTGTGGTCTGTTATTTCATAGGTTGTTTTATCGGCTCCCATATAGGTATGAATAGTAGGCACTCCTAATATTAAGTTGGCTTCGGGTTGTTTTTTAGCCACATCAAGTAATTCTTGTTTATTAAACGAAAGGAAGTAAATATCTTTATAATCAATCTTTTCTTCATCACTTCTCATGAAGTTAAACATTGCAAGCTGACTATCTACAAGTTGTCCTGTTCCGATGCCTTTTAGCTCCATATTAAGTTTTACATTCGGTAGACCGGATTCGTGTCTTTTTATATTTTCCTTAGAAACTTCGGCAAAAAGATTTTGGAGTGTGGGAATTTTTTGATAGTCCCTTTCATATACCGCTTTGTCTTTATCATATATATGTTCTCCTGTGTCTAAATCATGATATTTATAAGTGCTATTGTCTATATATTCTTTTGCACTTATGTTTGATATGTCAAAATAATTTTGTACCACTTCAGCCGTTTTTTTTGAAATTAAATGCTGACCTTCTTCCGGCTGATCGCCGTGTTTCGGGTTTTTAAACAGTGAATATACGGCTAAGTCGTTACTATGGGTAACCATCAATTGATTATCGACAGACTTGTAAACATCAAATTCAATGCATTCTACGCCGTCTTTAAAAGCTTTTTTAAATGAAGCCAGAGAGTTTTCCGGTGTTCTTTCGTCTTCCGGAAGTTCATATTGTGTTTCGTTTGCTCCCGAGCCTCTATGTCCGCTATATATTATTCTTAAAGGTGATGAAGTTTGCTTTTCAGGTTCACCGGTATTGCTTATCTCTTCTTTAGCTTCTTCTACCAAAGGTGAGGCGGTATTTTCCACCTGTGTATCAGGTTTTTCTTTGCGAGATTTGCGTCTAAAAAATTTACGAAATTTCATTTACATAATGCACTATTGGTTAAAATTTTAATAATACACAAAAAAGCATGTAATGTAAATGTTTTGTAACTTAAGCGGAGCGGTTTATTTAATTTTTAAATTATGTTAATTGCATAAAAATAAAGAAATTTGCAAAAAACACAAATTAGGGATTGTCTTTTTTACTAAAAACATATATTAACTCATGCCTTCCTTATGGAAAAAGATGTGCGGGTGTAGCTTAGTGGTAAAGCTCCAGCCTTCCAAGCTGGCTACGAGAGTTCGATTCTCTTCACCCGCTCCAAGGTCGGTTCACCGGCGAGCCGTACCTTTTTACCCATTTAAGTGTAAGTGGTAAGGTTTTTAAAGAATTGTAGGATTTTATTTTTATTGTTGAGGATTTTATAGGATGTCTAAGGAGAAATTTGCACGTACAAAGCCGCATTGTAATATCGGAACGATAGGTCACGTTGACCATGGTAAGACCAGTTTGACAGCG
>JAQCEY010000013.1 GCA_027620075.1 Pseudomonadota bacterium
GTTCGCATAAGTTCGTTAAAGCCTTTTATAGCAAAGGCTTAAGCAAACCCATATTCCGTTTTAGTCCGTAATTATTCGCCAATAATCGCCTACAACCACGATTTTTTGTAGCATGAATTGTAGTATAAAATTATTTTGCTCAAAAAAAGTCTACATTGGCTACGGCTAGGTTTAAGCCCTTGGTTCGAATCCCATATCTGCAGCCATTTAGAGCACTTTGCTTCATCAAGGAACAATTCATACGGTTTTTTCAAGGTATACTGCGCCTTTCCGTCCTTCAAAGATAAGTTCTGGAACACTAGGTTGATAAGCTTGCGCTTTTGCTCAAGGTTAGAACTTCTAAATAACAAGCCGGCGTTCTGAATAAGGTCTAGCAACAGTGTAAGGCTTTTTGCGAACTCTTCGTCTGCACCGTCAAAGTTAGTAAGTTGTTTGTTTATCTGTTGTTGCCTTTGCTTTATCTCATACGACTTTTTGTCATGTTCATCACGTGTAATCCACCACCATGAGCGAAGGCAAGCTGTGATGTCATTGCCATAACGGCAAAAAGTGAAAGGATTTTTTTCATAATATTTCTCTAATTAATGGTTTTTATGTACTTGTCCACCGCCATGTGAGTGAGTGTCGTTAGCGTTATGCATCTTTAATCCAAAGAATACCAAGCCCATAATCACAATAGCGATAACGGCAATTTTAATGTTTGATTTAGTTTCATTATCCATAAATAACTCCTTTATTAATGGGTGTGAACATTACCGTCACCATGGTCGTGAGCGGTAGGTGCAAGTTGAATTTTCTTCTCATATCCTTCCAGCGCAGAAGGTTTAGGCGCATTTGCCGCATCCATTTCCTTGTGCACATGGTAGTGATCATCTTTGTTTAGCGGATAATCATCTGGATATTTTGTGTGCTCGTAGCCGTGTAACTGCATAAGAAGAAGCAGGAAACCAACGATAATCAGACCGACGTTAGATGCATTACTGAAATGCTTGAATGATTCTGTTTTCCTCCAACCTGAAAGGATAAACAACATAACACTAAGAGCAACAATCTGACCAACCTCAACACCGACGTTAAAGGCCAAGATACGTAATACGATACCTTCGTCACCTAATGGAAGTTGCTGTAAGCGAGTTGAAAGTCCAAAACCATGGATAAGACCAAATGCAAAAACCATTCCTACAAGGCTTGGAGCTTTAACTTGAAAATACTTCTTGAAGCCATCGAGGTTATCAAATCCCTTGTAACAAACAGTAAGCGCGATTACAGCGTCCACAAGGAAGTAATTAGCCTGAATGCCATAAAGTGTTGCAAATATAAGCGTGATAGAGTGACCGATAGTAAAAGCGGTAATGAACTTAACAATATCTTTAAACTTGGTTAGGAAGAAGATTACTCCAAATAGGAATAATAAATGGTCATAGCCAGTAAGCATGTGGCTTGCACCAAGTTCAAGATATTCCCAGTATCCGGCATCTAGGATTTTCTGCTTATCGGCTTCAGACATACCATGTGCAAAAGCCTGATTGGTTAACAGGAAGATACAAATTGTAAAAAACAGTGCCTTCATTATGACTCCTATAAATATTTGGTAATTTCTTTTAGTTCTTTCATTTTCTTTTTAACTTCCGCAGGTGACTCATGGTCGGAATGCTCAATGCAGCCTTCAATATGGTCTTGCACAAAAGCTGTCTTTGCATTGCCAACAGCAGAAAATACCGCCTGCATCTGTTGAGCCACTTCAACGCACGGCTTACCTTCTTCAATCATGGTAATAATCTTAGCCAGATGTCCGTTAGCTCTCTTTAAACGCTTAATAATATCTGGGTGACTTGTGTGTGTATGTCCCATAATCTTAACCAGTTCATTGCTTTATAAAATATTTACTATAACCTATAGGGGGGGATAGGTTGTTGTCAACTAAGATCTCTTGTGAGTATAAAAATTTAGATTCTATCTTTTTTGTAATTGATGTTTTTTCGGTTCGAATCCTGCTACAGGTATGGCGAAGGGCTTCGAACCTAAGGTCACACACAATATTGCTGAAAGTCAGTAGGTTAGGTCATGTGACTTAGATAGCAGAGAGTTTTATTTTCTCTTTTGAAATTTTATAAAAATGAGGTATATAGAGGTTTTGAAACTGGCTACATTTCCCCAGCCAACGTCACTAAAATATAACACTGGTGAATATATACACTTTCTCAATTTAAATTATGCTACAAATTTAGGTCACTTTGATATTAATATTTTACTTCAGTTTTTTAAATAACTAAAGTTTATCCTCAGTCATAGTAGCAAAAAGCTACTACAAGCATAAGGCTTCTTAAACAAAGTCCTTCTTTCCCTTCAGCCGGGCTTCAGGTTGGATGCCTATAAAGGTTAATAACGAGGGCAAGAGGAATTGACTTTCAACAAACACAATCACTTTAATACATTTATTGTTGCAAAGTCTCTCTTTTCCTTTTTTGTATTTTAACCTTTAAAGGAGACGTATCATGTCAACTAATGAAAACAAAAACCAACCACAATCTAACGATAAAGCTAAAGAAGCACCAAAGGACGAAAAGAAAGCTGATAATTCAGACAAAAAACCTGAATATAAAGGCAATAATCCCGGTGGTCAAAGTTCTAAGAAATAATATTGATTAGAATTTCTTGCACGTAGCAAATAAGAAAAAGGTCGGTCATTTATGGCTGGCTTTTTTCTTATTTAACTCTAGGCTTCAGCTGGGCTTAACACAAATGATGGATAATATAATTTGGACATTATACTTAAGGAAAATATATGCGCATACTTATAGTAGAAGATGATAAAATCATTGGTGACGGCCTCCTAACTGCGCTTCAACTTGAGGGATACGCAGTAGACTGGACAGAAGATAAAGAATCGGCAAAGCTGGCTTTAAAGACTAATGAATATGACATGATATTATATGACATGATATTAATGGATATAGGTCTGCCTGATGGTTCGGGATTGGATTTACTTTCGGAAATCAGAGCTAATAAGAACGGCATCCCCATTCTCATGCTCACCGCCTATGATAAAGTAAACTATAAAGTACAGGGGCTAGATGCAGGTGCTGATGATTATTTGATAAAACCTTTTAAGCTAGATGAACTAAAAGCCAGAATCCGTGCTTTACACCGCCGTCGTGAAGGAATAGCGAGTCCCTTGTTAAATGTGGGTGATATTGAACTTAATCCTGCTACTAAGAGAGTCAAAAAAGACGGTAATGATGTTCCTTTAGGCCCGAAAGAATTTGCTATCTTACAATTGTTAATGGAGAAGCCTGACGCGGTTTTGTCTAAACAGGCAATTGAAGACAGCATGTACGGCTGGGGCATGGAAATTGAGAGTAACACCATAGAGGTACATGTTTCCAAACTGCGCAAAAAACTCGGAAAAGACATTATTGAAACAATCAAATATGTGGGGTATCGCCTTGCAGTCAATTAAAAAATGGTTTTTTAATAACCTGGTGGAAAAACGACGCATACGCAATATTGCAAAGTTATCACGTGATATTGAGAAGCGTATATTTGAAACACTCGCACCTATTGATGAAAAAATCGCACCCAAAGAAATTCGCCCGCTTATTAATGCTATTAATAGGTTGGTTTCCTATTTTGAAGAACGTTCACAACATGAGCAGGATTTTTCTGCCAATGCATCACATGAATTACGAACACCACTAGCAGGTATCCGCCTGCAAACTGAAATTGCTATGAGCACGGATGACCCTGATATACAAAAGAAAGCACATCAGAATATTTTATTGGCAATAGATCAGAATGAACGTCTTATTGAGCAATTGCTCACACTGGCAAGACTTACTAGTGATAGAGTTGAATTGTCTATGGAAAGGGTGAATATCGGTCAGTTAGCCGGACATGTTGTGGCCCAATTATTGAGTGTGGCAGAGGCAAAAAATATTAAGCTTATAATAGAGTCATGGAATAATGCTTATATTTTAGCCAGCGCAGAAAACATTTCTATATTACTGCATAACTTGATTCGCAATGCTATAAACTATACCCCGGATGGTGGTAAAATACGTGTGAAAGTGGAATCAAAAAATAAGGAGATTCTTCTACGTGTAATAGATAACGGCTCAGGTATTCCAAAGGATAAGTATGAAGTAGTACTAAAACGATTCCAAAAAACTGGAAACGATTCCAGATCAGGTAGTGGTTTAGGGCTTTCTATAGTTAAAAGAATTTGCGATTTGCACCATGCAAAATTAAAACTCGGCAAAGCAACTAAAGCAGGAGGGCTGAAAGTAACAGTTACTTTCGCCAATTAAGAATTCTTATTTGTCTTTTTATTTTCTACCATCTTGGTATTTTTATCTTCTTTCTTGGAATCTCTACAATAGCATTTGCTGATAAGTTTTTTTACAAGATTTTTAATTTTGTTCATCATTTTTATTACCTTTAGTTAAAATTTTATAATCTAAATAGCTGGTATATAGCCGTCATCATTGTCACTCTGATTTTCAGGATTACCATCTGACTTTTCAGTAGGAAGTAAACTCATAGGTCCTTCCATATCCGCCAGATCAGAGCGTTGGGTTAGAATGAACAGCCCTTCTGTTATTACCACCGCCCCCACTGCTAGTATTATTTTCAATTTCACCTCTTGCTCCTATAGGTCAAATTTATTTCTTAAGTGCCGCAATATAAACCCTTAACCTTATACCAAGCTGAAGGTAGCCTTCAGCTACATTTAAGGCTAATTAGATATACTTAATATTAAGTTATGCAATTAGGAGTTACGAAAATGAAAGAATCTGTACAAAATAAGGAGTCAACAGAACTTAGGGTGGTTGCCTTGTATAGCATCAAAAACAAATATAAGAAATTGGTGATGGGTGACCCTATATTGAAGCATGATTTTAATACGCTTGTAAAATACACCACACTTTCAGAGCCAAATTCAGCCAAACATTGTGAAAAGATTATTAATCACCTTATAGCAGAAATTTATGAAAACGTTGAGGATGACCAGAGGATGGATGATGAAAGCCCTGTGTCTTGTAAGGATGATGCAATTCTCTGCAAACGTTTTAAAGAGCATCTTGGTTTAAAACAAGCTTTGGAAGAATATTTTAGCACTTACTTAACAAAAGTATAAATTTAGAATAGGAGGTTATCATGTCGCAAAAATCAAAAAATAACACACGCAGTCGGTTTGATAAAATTATAAAGGATTATGTTAATGCGGTAGAAAAATGGGCTAACCCTGAAGAAATACACAGCAGGTTGCATGGGTTGCTTTCTGAGTCAATAAGGATGAATATAACACTGGCTGAGTTACTTGAAATATTATCTTCTTCCTGTATGGGGGGCAAGACATCAGAGTTTATAGCAAATGTTTCATCACATTATGCCCAAGGTGAGGATGCTGCCAAATTACGATTTGATGAGAATATAGCCAGAAAAGAAGCTATAAAAAAGAAGAAAAGCTAGCCGTGTTTACCGGAGCATATTAAATGTCAGAACATCAGCATAAAAACCAAAGGGACGTTCTTTTGCAGACTATTCTGGAACAGAATGTTGGACGAATGCTATCTCCTCTTGAGCATTTTATCCACAAGCAAACAACTGCCGCTCTTTTACTTTCTATTGCAACAGTAGTGGCACTTATTTTTGCTAACCTCCCATGGTTTAATCCAATTGATTATATTTCTGAAATAGAATTGGGATTTCTATTTCAGGGCGGACACTTAACAATGCCAATCGGTGAGTGGATCAATAGCGGCTTGATGGCCTTTTTCTTCTTTCTTATAGGGCTGGAAATCAAACGTTCCATCATTGCAGGGAAACTACATAATTTACGCCACGTCACTTTGATAATTTTAGCGGCTATTGGAGGTATGGTCTTTCCAAGCATCGTTTATCTGATGATAAACTCCGGCGGTGATAATGCGCAAGGATGGGCTATTCCCATGGCTACAGATACGGCCTTTGCTGTTGGGGTGCTAGCTGTACTCGCCAAACGTATATCAGCAAGTATTTCAATATTCCTTGCAGCTTTAGCCATATTTGATGATATAGGTGCTATACTGGTTATCGCAACATTTTATACGCAGCAGCTACACTACACACCTTTGTTACTAAGTCTGATCCCGTTTGCATTACTGGTATGCTCAAACAGAATGGGAATAACCAATGGCTGGGTATTTGTCATATTAGGAGTAATATTATGGTATTTTATACACGAGTCTGGCATTCATGGCACTCTTGCAGGCTTACTGGTTGCCCTGACCATACCTTCTAAAACTTACCTAAGCCAAAGAGATTTTATTGATAGAGGTAGGCATATTCTTGGTAAATTTGCATGTAGCAATGATAAAAACAATACTATGCTTTCCTCTGAAAGTCAGCATCATTTAGCCGAAGAAATGCACTCTACGATGAAAGTTGCATCCACCCCCCTTCAACGTTGGGAACAATTATTTATCAATCCAATTGGAATTATTATTTTACCTCTATTTGCACTCTTTAATGCTGGAATAGAATTATCAGGAGTTGCCGTAATGAATGCATTTGAATCTTCTGTAACATGGGGAATTATAGCAGGGTTAGTAATAGGCAAACCTCTAGGAATAATCCTGTTCAGTTATATAGGTATGAAATTAAAAATTGGTAGCCTGCCAGATGGCGTTTCCTTTAAGGATGTTATAGGCGTTGGTATGATAGCAGGCATAGGTTTTACTATGTCCGTATTTATTGCAGACCTTTCATTTGCGTCTAACCCTGAACTGATAGAACTTGCTAAATTTGGAATTATTGCCGCATCGTTACTTTCAGCGACTCTTGGGATTGGATGGTTTTTCTTTAGCACCCCAAACCAACGCTACAGGTGGGTCAAATTTGGACGCATAAAGTGGGTCAGTTTTAAATGCGGGTTGACATCCATGAGCGTCCACACTAGTCCATAACTCTAACAACATCCAATGATATTTAACCAAATTTAAAATATTAGGGGTATATTCAATTATGAATCTTACAAACCTAGACTGCGAAAACATCGCAACATCTGATACACCCTTGAAATTAGGCGATGGCGGTGGAATGTTTCTGCACGTTATGTCTAATGGAAAGAAATATCGGCGACTTAAATATCGTTTTTTGGGGGTAGAAAAACTTCTTGCCTTGGGGCTATAGGTCCACTTCTCCGTTTTAAAGAACAAAATATTAATCAAATAGCCTTCAACACTGAAAAAAACCGCATTCGTTCTCAAGTTCATTTCTCCTTTGTTAGTGCAAGCCGTGATAACCCTTTTATTAAATTCTGACTAACATATTAAAAGCTAATGTGTGTAATAAAATCGACACATTTTTATGGCATAATGAATCTTTATTAAGTTTTTAACTATTTCTTATATTTACATATTGTGTATGCCTAGAAAGAAACCGCCTTTTGACTTATCTTTAATTCCAACCGTTCCCGAGGGTGGAGTACAAATCCTTGAAGAACAGCCACAAATCCCTGATGATGCAAGTGTTGTTACAGCACAGGATGTAAGAATTATTGACTCGGAAAACGATTTTATAGGTGAGGACGGGATTCCGATTGCACCTATTGCAAATCAACATTTAGCAACTGCGAATGTACGAAGGGAATCAAGAGGAATAGCTGACACGGCTATAATATCCGGTGCGTTAACTACAATTTCTGCACTGGCCGGTGCTGTAATAGGAGTTGGCGTAGAGACCGCAGAAATAATTAAAACTCCAAGTGAATATCAATCAGATGAATATGAAGATGATCTCGCCGACAGTTCAATAAAATACGGCGTTGTTGGAGCAGAAATAGGCGGAGCTTTAGGTCTTATGACCAGCCTTATACTCTCTAGATGTGTTTCTGATTTTGGTGATTTTAATGAACATATTCGTAACCGTATTTCCCAAGGCATAAGAGAAAGCCGGCAAGATATGCAACAAAACTTCCAACAAATGAGAGAAGGCTGGCAACAATTCACAGAATTATTTTCAGGGAACAGAACAACCGGTGAACATGAAACAAGTTCCAACTCACCGGAAGACGTTGAATTAGGAATAAGACAAATCAGAGGTGAGCATGGTGCTTTTGCAAGCTCTCCAAGAACACATGCCGGCTTACCACAAGGCTTTAGTCAAAGACAAAATATTGCAGAAGTCAAAGCAGCACTTGCAAGACGGCACGAGTCCCCCCAAAGAAAACAGACACCGCCACAAGCAGAAGTAATGCCGACACCTGACAATGAATCATTAGACAAAAAACCTGCGGCAAAAGAGTCTAAGAGAATTGAGGATTATGACGCATCTTTAGCCATAGCAAGCATGCCGATGAACATAGATGATGATAATAGAAGCACCTCCTCTATAGATAGTACGCAAAAAGTAAATATTAGTATTTTAAAAAAGCCACCTCCCGTAGCTAGTCTAAGAGGTTCAAATGAAGAAGAAAAAGAGGAAGAAAAAGAGGAAGAAAAGGCACCGGAGATAAAAAATAATTACGAATCACCTTCTAATGTTGAATTTAACTACCGCAAAGAAGGATTCAGAGGTAGAGAGTCTTATCGAAAAGAAGTAAAACGAGATTCGGATGATGACTTTAGTGTTAGCTCGACAGAGTCGACTACATGGAGAGATAACTATAACAAGTCTTCCCCGGATAGCAACAAAAAACGCTAATTAGCTAACACCGGCTCGAATCCCTAAATCATACTCATACCGACAATTTACCATTTGCAATTGGTACGCACAGTTACAATAACGGGGTACAATATTGCTATTTAATACTTAAAATGTATCTTGTCGGAAAGTTCGTTAGGGTTATCGCCTTGTAAGGGGCAATGTTCTTTAAGAAGCTCTCCGCATTTATTGATACCCTCAACAAGTCCTCTAGCAGCGTCTTTATTTTTCAACCCGTTGACTATAGAAGCACATATATCATCCCATTTTTTCCGGCTGATATTAATAGACCTGTCCGGTCTTACCACAACCGCATGTTCAAAAAGAGAAATATAAATAAGTACTCCCGTAGCACCTTTGGTATTTCCGATAGCATATTCATAGAAACACTCACTTGCTCTATGATTTACCTCTTCAAATATTTCTTTTTTTCCCAAGAAAGGTAATTTTAGAACGGGAATATAAGTCGCCATCGCCGAACCTATCTCAAAACCTGCGATAACTATAGCAATACTTGCTAACAGCCCGTAAGCAGGGCTACTTTCAGTAAAGAACGGTGTGAACTTCCAGCCTATCACGAAAAAAACCACTATCAGTAATAGACCGAATATATCTTCAGCTCTATCATAGCGACCTGAATCTTTCGCAACTACTATTACTATTTCACCGGAAGTATCTTTTTCTGCCTCGGCTACAGCCGCTTTGACAGCTTTTTGTCCTTCCTCATCTATAAATTTACTTATATTTTTTGTTTTTTTTACCATGAACCTGTTGCTCCTCCTCCACCGCCGAATCCACCTCCGAACCCGCCGCCACCGCCGCCGCCACTATTGCGACCTAATATTGCCAATAATAAGAACATAATACCGATGATAGCACCGATAGCAATAAGTACCTTCCACCCCCATCCCGAACGACCGTCTTTAATTATGGAATGAATAATAGCTACAACAAGCAACCCGCCTATTATCATAAACAAAATATTCATTCCCCCCATGTCACTAACCTTATCAGCCACAGTCGGCTTAGGCAGACCAAGTCCTCGTGCTACGGAGTCCAGACCCTTAACTCCTTTTAATATCCCGAGCGAATAATCCCCCCTTTTAAATTCAGGAATTATCAATGACTGCATTATCTCTTCAGCTTCATTGTTATATTGGTTGTTCCAGCCGGCTCCAAACTCTATCCTTGCTTTTCTATCCCCCGTAGACACCAGTAATAAAATACCGAAATTCCTGTCTTTATAACCTACTCCCCATTCATCGAATAACTCCCGTGCATATTGCTCTATAGACATATTAGACGCTTTATATGTTATCAATGAAGGTATGGTGACTACTATTATAGGGATTTTTTCCTCATTCAACAAAGTAGCGGCTATATTGTTCAACTCCTGTGCCTGAGAACTTTGTATAATATCGGCTTCATCCACATAAAAGCTGTTTTTTTCAGGTTTTTGAGGAAATTCAACTGCGGATACCGGCTCAGCAACTATTATAAGCACTATCAGGAACAAATTTACTAAACACAGCCTTATATTCATCAGCACCCCTATCCTGTACGTTTTATCTTTTTAGCAGTTTTTTGATTTTATAAAAAAACTAATAAATTAAAGTTAACGTTCCGATTTATTTATCCGTTAAATTGTGATAATCATATCAATATCAGATTAAACTTAAAGGAAAAATCCTTGGATAAAAAAACAGATGATTCCCGACAAAATGAAAAGTTATTAAAAAGAACTATGCGGCTGACTATGGACGGAGCTGCTATGTCGGCTTTTAACGTAACCTTGGGTCATCCGCTTGATACCGTAAAAACATACGCCCAAAAACAAAATCAGGATTTTTATCATGCCGCAAGGAACGTTTTCGGGCATGGCTCGTCATATAACGGTATGCAGAATTTATATAAGGGCTTAACCCCTAATATTACAAGACAGATAGTAAATACTACATGGCGGGTTCCTTTAACCACACTTGCACCGCAGGCATTTGCAGATACTTTTTCAATGACTGACGAAAACGGTAAACCTACTCAAAAAGCTAATATAGCGGCATCATTTTTAGTTACCGGTCCTGTAGATGTTACCTTATCAAACGGTTTTGAGTTAGCTAAAGTAACCAAACAAACCGGAGGTACTTACGGAAAAATATATGAAAGTTTCAAAGAAAAGGGAGGAACGCCCAAAGCTTTTTGTTCAACTTTGATGAAAGGTTCAGTTCCGTCATATTGGAAAAGTGCCGTAGGGTATAGTGCGTTATTTGTTGTTCACAAAATTGATAATGATATTAACAAAAAACTTAACCCTGAAAGTGCGTCTTCTTCTAATAATACAACGCCGATTTCTGCGGCGGCGGCATCGGTAATAAAAGTATCTATTACAAACCCTCTGGACGTAATTAAGACACGCAAGCAGTCATTAGGCAGCGATGAAGGTGTATCAATGGCCTCAACCGCATCAAAAATAATGCGGGAAGAGGGTGTAAAGGCATTCTACAGAGGAATGGCTCCACGCTTTTTTCACGGCTATCTGACCGCCTTTGCGGGAATGCAGATAATGAAATTAAGCAATAAATATTCACAACAGGACGGTGCGGATTTTAATACATCACATGCCCAATCGGTTTTAGAAAAAAGAACGGAATCCGAACAAAATCAAAATATTTCAAGATAGCACCTCGGCTAGCAGGGTTTGTACCCTACCTTTGCCGGAGAACCCGTACTACAAATATAAACTCATTAAAGCCTTTTTGAATTTTGCAGTTCTTTTACCTTTTGTTCAAGAGTCTCAATTATATCAAGCCCTAGTTGTTCGGTCTCAAACTTTTCTAGCGGGCTATTATCGCCGTTTAACCGCATCTCAACAACTCTTGGATGCTGTTTTTTATATTTCGCAATAGCCTTGTTTAGTTCTTCTTGTGTAAGTTTTGTCATAACTACCCTTGTATTTGTCATATTAAACAAAACGGCACTAAGATTGCTCTTGAGTGCCGAGGGGTTTGCAAAATCTATCCAAGGAAAGACCATGACGCTTTTAGCGTAAGCCTGTTGTATAACGCCATCCCCTCGACATAGTCGAGAAAATAGCTTTTTGTTAACGATGCTGCTTTGACACCGCCTTGAATTTAGAGGTTGCAACGCCCCGGAAGACAACACGCCTTCCAATTCAGAAAACTATAGAATGTTGTAGTGTATTGCAATTGTTTTTGTTTTAATATAAATGAAAATTGTAACTCCCCCTTCGGGAAGGAGTATATTAGTATTCAAGATCACGAATTTTCTGCAATAATTCAATGAGATGATGAATTTGTGTTGAAGGATTTTTTTGACCAGTTTCTTTAGAATCTTGTTCTAGCTTGTTAGAGTTTGTAACTGCTTTATCTGTTAATGGAAAAAAAACTTCAAAATTGGATTTGTTGCTTTTACTATAATCTTCACATCTATTATCTTTTAGTTTTTTATTTAGATCTGGAAGAAGGTCATCATAAATAAGGTATGATTTTGTCGTATACCCAAAATGAATAAGAAGCCATAACTCAAAACATGGATAAGATTCTATTGTTCTTAATTTGGTTCTCTTTCCTTTTTTTGGCTTCCAGCTTCTTGCTTTATCTATTGCTTCATGAAATTTTTCATGCCTATCCCTGTCAATAACACATAATGCTTCGTCATAATCAGATGATTTTTCTTCACAAACTTTTATTGCATGCTCAACAACACTCTGAGGGGCAGAACCGCAATCACCGCTAACTTCAACTTTCCCAATTATACGATATTTTTTGCAAATATTTTTAAAATACGTAACAGAAGACTTGCTATCTTCACAAACTATCAATACTTTTGCTCGTTCATTACGCTCTTTTTCTTCATGAACCCTTCTAAGTTCTTTCCTTTTTTTGAATAACTGGTCAGACACGTTAGTCCTCCAAAGGAAGATAAGGTGTAGCACCATACCTGCCCTCTAAATAGCCACGTTCTAAAGCTTCTCCCTTTCTTGGACTAGAAGCTTTTTCTTTAACTGCGGTCAGAGGATATAAGTCCGTACCTTTATCTAATTTAAATTCAGTAAACCAGAATTGATCTCTTCTTAAAGTCCTATCTTTCATAAAGTTTGTACTATGTGATGTAAAGATAAGCTGAGCTTTTGATCCTTTTGTGCTGACAAACTTGTTTACCAGAAACTTTTGCAAGTTAGGATGTAGCTTCGTATCAAGCTCATCATATAGAAAAGGGACTTGTTTTTCTGAGGCATTTATCCAAAGAGCAACAAGATCAAATAATTTCTTCGTACCTTCAGATTCATCATCATTTAAATCAAAAGGAATTAAATCTTCACTATCTTTAGCTTTCCTCATGAACTTAATTTCAGGAATACGATTTATATCTTTATTATTATTTGTAATTTCTATCAGTCTCTTAAGAACTCCTTTTAGCTCTCTTGATTCGGCAGGCTCGTCATCATCGCTTTGAATATCTAAGTTGATTTCTTTATAACCGGCAGTTATTGCTTTAATGCTAGGTATATCTGCATCAAGCAAAAATTCCAATACCTTTGCTTTTCCTTCATCCGTCGTACATAACTTAGATGTTTTTTCTCTAGAACCACGATTGTTAACAGAAAGCTCCCGAAACCAATCCCAGACTGGCTCTAAGTTTTTGTTATCGTTATCTACTGCTTTAGATAAGAAAAGGGTGTTCTCTCTAGTATCATGTCGAATACTTTCTTTTTTTCCTGAGAACAATGGGCTAAAGTTATACTCATACTTAGTATCTTTCCACTTTCTTTCAAACCAACCCTGTTTATATCCTTTTGGATAAGCGTCTAAAAACTCCTCAATAATTCGTTCCTCATTATATGCAAACCCATAGTGATATCTTACTCCTTGAGCAATAAACTGTATGGAGAAGAGAGTTGGCTCTTTTAAAGAAGTCGCTGACAATCTAAATGGTCGGTATGGAAGTTTTTGGTTTTTAATGGTGTCTTTCGCACTATGAAGTACTATATGTCTCATTACGCGTATGGATTCCAACAAAGTTGATTTACCTGATGCATTAGCTCCATAAATTACTGCAACGTTATGCAATTCTGGCACTTGTTCCAACCCTGTTTCGATAATAGAATTCTTAGAATCTTTTATTTTCTTTTCTGGCAACATACTAAAAATTGCCTCCTCTTGAAAAGATCTAAAATTCTTAACTGTAAATTCAATAAGCATAGCGACCCCTCATTTCTAACTTATATTTACACTTTTTATGCAATAATAAAAGAAAAAACTGCACACATGCCTTATTTATAGCAATAACAATGCAACCAAGGTATAAAATCAATACCCTATTATAAATATTTGCAACAAAGAGTTTGAGCTTTATGTGTATATTCCTACCAAAGCCTAATTGTTAGTAAAGCAAGCCCCGCTGCCCGAAGGAATATTTAAACCTCTAATATTTCCTTTCCGCAGGTAAAAAATCCGGCAGATCCTTATCTTCGGTTATTTTTCTAACATCTGTCTTATCATGCCTGAACTCTTCGCCTTCAAGCCATACTATGCTATGGTTTAACCATTTTTCGTTATCGCTTTCGGGGAAATCTTCTCTGAAATGGCTGCCTCTGCTTTCGGTGCGTTTTAATGCCGAGATTATAGTAGCTTTGCACTGCAATAACAGATTCTCAAACTCCATTGCCTCAAGCAGTGATAAATTCCATTTTGTTGACTTATCATATATTATTACCTGCTCATATAGCCCCTCTATATAAGCAATGTCTTTTAAGGCATTTTCCAGCAGTTCCCCCGTCCTGAAAACACCTACAAAACCTGTCATGGTATTTTTCAGCTTTGTTAGCAACGAGCTTACATTGGTGATTATCTCACCGTGATATTCCTGCGTTTTTCTTACGCCTAATAATTTTCTAATCCTTCTTGCACTTGGCTCTTGTGAAGATTCGATATTTTTATGTTGAGATTCCCTATCTATAACCTCATGGGCTTTTTCAACAGCCAGCTTACCGAAAACAATTATATCAAGCAGCGAGTTGCACCCCAAACGGTTTGCTCCGTGAACCGACATACAAGCCGTTTCACCTATCGCCATCAAACCTTCAACTATTTTACCGCCTCGGTCAATAACCTGACCGTACATATTAGTCGGGATACCTCCCATAGTGTAATGCACGGACGGAGCAACAGGTATAGGCTCTTTGGTAGCATCTACTTTGGCGAATACCTTAGCATTTTCATATACTGTAGGAAGTTTCTTTTTAATGACATCTTCGCCTAAATGTTGCAGGCACAAATGCAGGCAGTCCTTATTTTTGCCCGTACCACGACCTTCAAATATTTCCTTAGCCATAGCTCTGGCTATAACGTCCCTTGCGGCAAGGTCTTTATATTTGGGAGCATAACGTTCCATAAATCTTTCGCCTTCGGAATTTATCAGATAAGCCCCCTCACCTCTTGCCGCCTCCGTAATTAAAAACCCCGAACCTGCCAGCCCTGTCGGGTGGAACTGTATAAACTCCATATCCTGAACAGGCAACCCAGCCCTGATTACCAGTGCGTTACCATCACCCGTACAGATGCTTGACGAGGTATTTACCGCATAAGCCTGTCCATAACCGCCCGTTGCAAGAATTATCATATGACTGCGGAAAATGTTAATTTCACCGTTTTCCATATCCCACGTAACTACACCGACGCATTTTCCCGAATCAAAAATAAGATCCATTGCAAAATGGTCTTGAAAGAACCGTACACCACTTTTCAAAGACTGTTGGTATAATGTGTGCAATATAGCATGACCCGTCCTGTCGGCAACCGCACAAGCTCTGTGGGGAGGATTGCCCTTACCGTAATATGATGACTGACCGCCATATATCCTTTGATAAAGTCTGCCGTTATCAAGCCTTGAAAAAGGAACGCCCATCTTTTCAAGCTCTAAAATACTTGAAGCCGCATTTTTACACATATATTCTATTGCGTCTGCATCGCCTATCCAATCTCCGCCCCTAATAGTATCATACATGTGCCACCGCCAGTTATCCTCGGTAATGTTACCAAGGGCGGCATTTATACCGCCTTTAGCCGCAACGGTATGGCTGCGTGTAGGGTCAACCTTGGTTATACAAGCCGTTTTCATGCCTTTTTGAATACTATGACAAGATGCCATAAGCCCTGCACCGCCCGCACCGACAATAACCATGTCATAATAATATGTGTTCACTTTCATATAAGAGAATATATTAATACATCTGATAAAATACAAACTTTATTGATTCGGGAATAACTTTTTACTGGAATTTTTTAGAATAGCAAAGTATAACTCTATAAAATTAGAAGAATCGAATCAATTGGTTAAACATGGCTCCTAAAAGACTAATACCTTCAAAACGCACAAAAAATCCAAGGAAGGAGAAAATAGGAAAATTTTTTCCTATTGAAATTGCAGATGGCGAGGAAGATTTTTTAAAAAGACCTGTTTCACCGATATTACCGGTATCGGACATATCGGACGCAGAAGAAACAGTGGAACAGTTAAACAATAACATGATTCAAGATGAACTTAAACTCGTACAATTATTACTTAAGGCAACAAAGGAATCTAACGTAGGTCTTGCAAATAAAATTATAGACTCGGAAAATTTTAACACGAGGGTAACAGACGAAAACGGCAATATTCCTTTGCATTTTATAGCTGGTTACGACCAGCCCGAAGTTACGAAAAAAATCCTAGAAAAAGATAAAGAGAGCATTTGTGTTCAAAACAGTCACGGAAATATGCCCTTACATTTCAGTACATTCAACGATAAGAACGAGAATACCGAACTTTTTATTGATGAGCTACTCAGTCAGAACAAAGGGAATGTTATTCTATTACCAAACAAATATGGTCATACCGCTACGCACTATAGCGAAAGCCACACCTTGATAAAGGCTGCACAGTCCAATGAGATTGAGGAAGCAAAAAAAGCTTATAGTGAAGGTGCTATAATAAACTTTCAGGATAATGAAGGCTGTACCGCTTTACATTACTCAACCTGTAACGGGAATTTATCCTTTACTGAATTTTTACTGCAAAATAATGCAGAAAAAGACATGGCAAATAATAAAAAACAAACCCCGAAAGATTTGGTTCCGATTGATAAAAAACACCGATTTGAAATTCTTTTCGGCTCTTATGGTAAAGAACAAAGCAGATAACTAATACGGCTGTTAAAATTATACTTTGTAATGTCATGTAAAATGCCATATTAAATATATGGTAAAATCACAAACAAATCTAAGACATTATGCAAAAACTACCCATATCAGTATTTATTATCGCCAAGGACGAAGAAGACAGGATTCCCCGCCCCATAAAAAGCGTTATTGGCTGGGTGGACGAAGTTATAGTTATAGATAGCGGCAGTTCTGATAAGACCATGGCAGTTTCCGCCTCTCTGGGTGCAAAAACCGTTTTTAACGAATGGAAAGGATATGGTCCTCAAAAAGTTTATGGCGAAACTTTGTGCAAAAACCAATGGTTACTGAATATTGATGCCGATGAGGAAATCACCCCCGAATTACGAGATGAAATAATCGAGTTATTCAAAGCGGGGGAACCACAATGTAAGGCATATCATGTACGGATTAAAGTTTTAGGTACGTTCGACAAAAATCCTCACCGTTTTGCACCTTATCACAATCAACTAAGGTTATATCACAAAGATTTTGCCGGGTTTAAAGACAGTACGGTACATGACTCGGTAGTACCCAAAGATGGTATCCACTGCCCTCTCGGACAATTAAAAAACATAATTCACCACCGTACTTTCCGCTCATACGGTCACGCTATAGCTAAAATAAACCGATATTCCACAATGCAGGCAGAGCATATGTATAAAAAAGGCAGAAAGCCAAGCTCGGTACGCATCATATTTGAACCTTTCATCGGCTTTTTCAAGGGCTATTTCATGAAAAGACACTTCCTAATGGGAATAGACGGCTTTATAGAAAGTATAATATATACTTTTGGTCGTGTTTTAAGGCTGATAAAGGCTCGTGAGATGTGGAAAAAACACCATATGAAACAACAAGACTGATTCAAAAATGTTATTATCGGTTGCATTTATATACTTTTTGTCGCAATATAATTATAACATCAGTTGTTATATTGGAATTTACAGGTAATAGATTTTTTATGTATATTGATATTGAGAAAAATAACCATCAATGGGTTGTTTATCTGGAAGGGGACATTTCATACAAGGATAGAAATGAACTTAAAGTATTGATCGATTGTTTTGAAAAAGACGGTGTTAAAGAACTTATAATAGACTTTAAGAAAATCGCAAAAGTTCAGTCAAGCGGTCTTGGTAGCTTGTTAATATTAAGGGAAAAAGCCTTAATTAACGAAGCTAATATCGTCTTGAAAAACGTTAACGGTCATCTAAAGACCATCTTTGAAAAATCGGCTTTATGCAATCTTTTTACAATAAAATAGCCAAATAAATAAGATTTCCTGCAATTTTCAACAACTATATATTGACAGTTTTGCTATTGTCGCTACTTTACTCCTTTTTATAATATAAATTACTGAATCTTTTTATATGGTCGGACAAGCATTGGAAAAATCAGATATAACCGTAACATTACCTGACGGGGCTAAAAAATCATTCTCTTCTGGTGTAACGGGAATGGACGTTGCAATGTCAATCGGCGAGGGACTAGCCAAAGCCGCTATTGCTATTAGTATAAACGGTGAGTTACGTGACCTTACACGTGAAATTGAAACTGATGCTCAAATATCTATAATAACCGGACGTGATGAAGACGGACTGGAAATTATAAGACACGACACAGCCCATATAATGGCTGAGGCAGTGCAGGAGTTATACCCTGAAACGCAAGTGACCATAGGTCCTTCTATCGAGAACGGTTTTTATTATGACTTTGCAAGGGAAAAGCCTTTCTCCACCGATGACCTTGAGAAAATAGAAGCGAAGATGGCGGAAATAGTCAAACGTGACGAGCCTATAATACGTAAGGTTATGAAACGTGATGAAGCCGTTGAATTCTTTAAGAAAAAAGGCGAAAAATACAAAGTTGAACTGATTGAAGCAATACCTCAAGGCGAAGACGTTACCTTCTATCAGCAGGGAAAGTTTATTGACCTTTGCAGAGGACCTCACTCTCCGTCTACAGGCAAGCCCAAAGCCTTCAAGCTGATGAAAGTAGCAGGTGCTTACTGGCGTGGTGATTCTAACAATGAGATGTTGCATCGCATCTATGGTACTGCATGGGCAACCGAGAAAGACCTTAAACAATATCTACACCGCTTAGAAGAGGCTGAAAAACGTGACCACCGCAAACTTGGTCGTGAAATGGAACTGTTCCACATACAAGAAGAAGCTCAGGGACAGGTTTTCTGGCATGATAAGGGGTGGACTTTATACCGTGAATTAGAAAACTACATTCGCCGCAAGATTCAAAAAGCCGATTACATAGAGGTTAAGACCCCTATGCTTGTTGACCGCTCTTTATGGGAAAAATCAGGTCACTGGGACAAGTTCCGTGAAAATATGTTTATTTCGGAGTCGGAAGACAAACCCCTTGCGATAAAACCTATGAACTGCCCGTGCCACGTACAAATATTCAATCAGGGCTTAAAAAGCTACCGTGACCTGCCTTTACGTATGGCTGAGTTCGGCTCATGCCACCGTAATGAGCCTTCAGGTGCGTTACACGGTTTGATGCGTGTGCGTGCGATGGTACAGGACGATGCCCATATATTCTGCACTGAAGAACAGATAGTAAATGAAACCGAAAGCTTCTGCGACCTTCTAAAAGAAGTTTATAAAGAATTGGGATTTGACGAGATTGCGGTGAAAATAGCTACCCGCCCTGAAGTTCGTGCCGGTACTGATGAAACATGGAATAAGGCTGAAAAGTCCTTGATAGACGCAGTTGAAGAAGTCGGGCTACAATATGAGATAGCTCCGGGTGAAGGAGCCTTTTATGGTCCTAAGCTTGAATTTCACCTAAAAGACACTATCGGTCGTAGTTGGCAGTGCGGTACATTACAGATGGACTTTGTGCTACCTGAAAGGCTTGACGCAAATTATATAGGTGCGGACGGTAATAAGCACCGCCCCGTGATGCTACACCGTGCTATTTTGGGTTCGCTGGAACGTTTTATAGGTATCCTGATAGAACAATATGCAGGAAAGTTCCCTTTATGGCTTGCACCTGTTCAGGCAGTTGTGGTAACCGTAACATCTGATGCCGATGAATACGCAAATGAATTGCATGATGCATTAAAAGCGGTAGGAGTGCGCTCTAAGATAGATATTTCAAATGAACAGATAAGTTATAAAATACGCCTGTACTCCACTCAAAAAACACCTATAATAATAGCCGTGGGCAAAAGGGAAGTCGAGACACGCTCGGCATCAATAAGGAGAATAGGCTCCAAAAATCAAGAAACTCTTGATTTTAAAGAATTAATCGATACAATACGACAAGAGGCTGAGCCTCCTGCGTAATCCCCCCGAATAATGACTTGTCATTTATACGGGCATTATGCTAAATAAGTCGGAAAAATGCATTTTTTATAGAAAAATTAACTTTTTAGAAATATTTTTTGCAATATAATATATTAGATATTTTAATTTAAATTAGGAGTAAATACATAGCTTACAACTCTTCAAATAAACTTCCGAAGGCAAACGAGCAAATTGATGCTAAAGAAGTTAGGGTAATTGATGATAACGGTGAAATGTTAGGCATAATGCCGATAGACAAAGCGATCAAAACAGCAAAAGACAAAGGTCTGGACTTGGTTGAAATTTCTCCTAATGCCGAACCCCCCGTATGCAAATTCCTTGATTTTGGTCGTTATAAGTTCGAACAACAACGTAAAAAGAACGATGGCAAGAAAAAGCAAAAGAAAGTTCAACTAAAGGAAATCAAAGTCAGACCTACTATTGATACTCATGACTACGAAGTAAAGATGCGTAGTTTGAAGAAGTTTATCAATGCCGGTGATAAGGTTAAGATTTCCTTGCGCTTCCGTGGTCGTGAGATTACGCATAATGAGCTTGGCATGGATTTAATGAAGCGTATAATCGAGGATAGCTCCGAAATCGCCAAAGTTGAACTTGAGCCGAGAATGGACGGTCGTCAGATTCTTATGATTCTTTTACCGAAATAAGCGAATTTAAAAGAAGAACTTTTAAAAAAAGAAATATCCTGTAGAATGGGTAAAAAATACTTAATAGGAATATAATGTATATATACCTACCCATAGCCGAAATGCCGGTTAATATTTTTCTGATACTATTTTTAGGTGGCATAACAGGCGTTCTGTCCGGCATGTTCGGTGTTGGCGGCGGCTTTTTGATGACCCCGTTATTAATGCTTATAGGTATCCCTCCGGCAGTTGCCGTATCGAGTTCCGCCAACCAGATTATTGCAGCATCTTTTTCAGGATTTCTGGCACATTTGCGTAGAGCCAACGTTGATATAAAAATGGGCATTGTTATTATTATCGGTGGTTTTATCGGTTCTTCTATCGGTGTATCGGTGTTTGCTTTTTTACAGGATATCGGTCAGATTGACTTGGCAATATCACTTTGTTACGTCCTGTTTTTAGGAACTATCGGCACTATGATGGCCAAAGAAAGTATTACCGTAATACTTGCAAAAAGACGTGGTGACATGGTAATGCCACGCAAAAGACAGAACTGGCTTACCGGTCTTCCCCTTCCTTTTAAAATGGAGTTTAAGCGTTCCGACCTGAAAATAAGCATTCTCTTGCCTGTCTTTATCGGTATGTTTACCGGAATACTGGTGTCGTTAATGGGTATCGGCGGTGGCTTTGTGATGATTCCTGCTATGATATATATTCTCGGTATGCCGACCTCGGTTGTAATAGGAACATCATTATTCATAATAGTATTCATAACCGCTAATGTAACTATATTACAATCCGTTACCACTCACACGGTAGATGTGGTATTAGCTATGCTAATGCTGACAAGCTCCGTTATAGGGGCACAGTTCGGTACAAGGGTAGGATTAAAGATGCCCGCAGAGCAATTAAGGGCTATATTGGCAATGATGGTATTGGCGGTCGTGATAAAGCTGGCGATAGGGCTGTTCGTAGCTCCTAATAACCCCTACACAATAGCAATAATAGGACAATGATAATAAATATACGACTGCTTTCATATGCACTTATCCTGATTAGTTCTATGTTACTTTTCTCAAAGTCACATGCAAGACCCGTTATTGCCGACCTTTCCTTACGCCAGATAGCTATTGACTCAGGGTTTAAGGGCGATGAAATACTTCTGTTTGGAGCAAGGAACGATGCAGGCGATGTGATTGTTGTAGTCAGAGGCCCCAAATTATCATATATAATGCGTAAAAAAGAAAAAATGAAGGCAGGTATATGGGCAAACAACAAGCATGCGGTATTTGAAAATATCCACGGTTATTATAATGCAGCATCTAGCCGTCCTGTAAAAGAAATAAAGAACGATAGTTTATTAAAAGCATTGAATATCGGACTTCAAAACATAGATTTACCTATAAAAGCAGATGAAGATGAGGAAATTAATACGGAAAGCTTTCAAAAAGCATTTTTGAAAAAACAGGAACAAGAAAATCTATACTTCCCTATAATCGGTGATGTGGAGTTTATAGGCGACACATTATTCAGGACAATAATAAAATTCCCTGAAAATATACCTCGCGGAATCTATACGGCAGAAGTATATTTATTCAGCGACGGGCAGTTAAGCGGTTTGCAAAGCACACCTTTAATCGTCAAAAAGAAAGGTTTTGATGCATTTATATACGATTTTGCTTACAGATATCCTTTATTTTATGGTATTATAGCTGTACTTTTAGCTTTAGCAGCCGGTTGGATAGCCGGAGCAATATTTAGGAAGGTTTAGTTATGTCTATTATAAACAACAGTTCCGATAAGAAAGTTAACTACCTTGTCTGTGTAAACGGTGAGAAATATTCCGAAGTTGCAGCTCACTTTGCAGCAAAGCTGGCACAAAATAACAACGGAACTATTACTATACTACATGTTATCGAACCTGCCGACTACCAAAGTTTTGGCGGTGTTGCCGAAACCATGCGTTCGGAGCAAATACATGCAACGGCAAAACTACTGGAAGAATTATCAAATAAAGTTAACAAGTGGTCGGGGCTTACACCTATCCTTATGGCGGAAGAAGGGATAATTGAGGAAAAAATAATCTCGGTTATCGAGAACGATAAATCAATAAATATGTTAATAGTGGGGGCAGCTTCCGCATCATCGGCGAAAAGCAAGATACTCCCTCCCCTTGTCGCATCGCTCGGTAGTAAACTGACAATCCCTATGATGATAGTACCCGGCAATATGACAAATAAGAAAATTGAAGAATTAGCTTAATTATTAAAAATGGACGATACGGAAAACAAACTTTTTGAACAGGCGGAATCTTCTGTTTTACGTGCTATTTCAAACAGGGGGGAAGCCTCGGTAAATTTCAGGCAGGGCAATTCCATTAATGCGACCTTACAGGGTGATACACTGAACATACCGCAAATTTCGCCGAATCTTTCCGAAAGCCATATGGCGGCAATAAGGGGAATGGTTGACAGTGCCGCATTGCAAATGAAATACCACGATAAGAACATACACCGCAAACTTGCCCCATCTGACAAGAGCAGCTCGCAGGACATATTCAACGCCGCAGAAAAAGCCCGTATTGAGGCTATCGGCTCTTTGCAAATGGACGGAATTGCTAAGAATATACAAAATAAAATTATATATGATTTTTTACATAATGACTATGAAACGCTGCATGAAGGCAAGCCGCCGCCTGTCGATCAGGCCGTATATCTATTAACATTACAAGCCCTGACAAAACAAAAGTTACCCCCTATAACTAATGCTTTACTTGAAAAATGGGGCAACCTTATAAAAGCAAAATCTTCAAAATATATAAATAGACTGGAAAACAATATCAACAATCAGGAAGAATTTGCAAAAAGCATTCTTGATTTAATTAAAAATCTAAAGCTACACGAGCAGGGCAGCGATAGCGATGAGAATGAAGAACCGCAAAATGATGAAAAAACCGAGGAATCATCTTCTTCAGATGTAAAAGATGAGCAGCAAAATCAGCCAAAACAGGAAGCTTCTTTTGAGGATAGCTTCACAGATGATGAGCCGCAGATATCCGAAGATAGCGATTCCGAGGTTAGTGTAAAACCGTCCGATAAAGGCACTGAGGTAAGCGTAACACTACGCAATAACAATTTAGAAAGTGCGAATTATATACCGTATAAAATTTATACAAACAGCTTTGACCGGATAGTCGAGGCAGAAAAGCTATACGATGATGAAGAGCTTGTATATCTGAGGAACCAACTGGATTTAAAGCTTGCCAAACTCAAAAGAATGAACCGTAAAGCGGCTAATAATTTTTTACGGAAACTTCTTTCACAGCATAGCAAGTCATGGGATTTTAACCTTGAATACGGGATACTTGACAGCCGCAAGCTTCCCGCCCTAATCGCAGACCCAAACTACCTTGAATACTGTAAACAAGAGCGTGAATCCCAGAACGTGAACACTATAGTTACACTGCTTTTGGATAACTCCGGGTCAATGCGTGGGCGACCTATCACCGTAGCTGCCATGAGTGCCGAGATACTGGCTAAAACACTGGAGGCATGCGGTATAAAAGTTGAGATTTTAGGCTTTACCACCGTTGAATGGAAAGGGGGAAGGTCACGAAGAAAATGGCAAGATGAAGGCAGCCCCAAAAACCCCGGCAGGCTTAACGACCTTCGCCATATAATATATAAGTCTGCCGACACTTCGTGGCGTAAGGCACGCAAAAATCTTGGAGTAATGCTAAAGGAGGGCATCTTAAAAGAGAATATTGACGGCGAGGCTATATTATGGGCGTTCAAACGTCTGTCGATGCGTCCTGAAAAACGCCGCATATTGATGGTAATATCTGACGGCGCACCGGTTGACGACAGCACAATATCATCTAATTCCGTATCCTACCTTGATAATCACTTAAGGGAAGTTATCCATGCAGTCGAGAAGAAATCCGACATTGAACTAATAGCTATAGGCATAGGTCATGATGTAAACCGCTATTACTCACACGCAGCAACCATAAAAGATGTAGATGAGCTTGAAAACACTATGTTTGAACAGCTAACCGAAATATTCGAACATTCAAAAGCCGCATAAAAAAAGCCCCTATCAAGGAGCTTTTTCTAAAATTCTTATTTATAAATTTATGCCGCAGCAGATTTTTTTGATTTATCTTTTTTAACAGCAGGCTTTTTAGCATTTGCTTTTGCAGCAGCTTTAACTTCTTCAGGTAAAGACTTTTTAATTTTTCTTTTTATTTTTAACGCAGTTTCAGTAAGCTTGTTACTGTTCGTGTTAAGCAAGAAACCGTCAAGACCGCCGTTATGATCGATTGAACGCAAGGTTGCCGCAGTAATACGAAGCCTGAAAATCTGATTTAAAAAACGGCTGCTTATCGAAACTCTGTGTAGATTAGGGACAAAACGACGTCTTGTCTTTCTGTTTGAGTGAGAGACATTGTTACCGGACTGAACTCCAACACCTGTTAATTCACAACGTTTTGCCATATTTCTACCACCTAAAATTATTTAGCTTTTCACTTATTTATTATAAAAAAAGATGCGAATTTATATAGGTTTTTCCTACAAAGGTCAAGGGAAAACTTTATATATAAAGCGTATAATTATGATTTTAACTACAATCTTTACCTACAGCGTCCGAAACATTTGAAAATCCGTCTTTTTTTAACAATTCCTCAAGACCGGTATTTATGTCCCTAACAAGTTTAAAGCCTTTAAAAACAAGTGCCGAATATATCTGCACTAAAGATGCCCCTGCCCTTATTTTTTTATAGGCATCTTCAGCCGATGATATCCCCCCCACCCCTATTATAGGGATTTTTCCTTCCGTCAGTTTATACATATGCGATACCATTTGCGTAGACATATCAAACAACGGTCTGCCGCTCAAGCCTCCGGTTTCGTTTGCATGTAGCGATTTTAAAATATCCCTGCCGCCTATCGTAGTATTACTTATAATAAGCCCGTCTATTTCCTGCCTAATAACTATCTGTGCAATATCTTCCCTTTGCTTGGGGTCGGTATCGGGAGCCAACTTTAGTAAAATAGGTATATCCGCTCCTGTTTTTTCCTTCAACCTCAGCTTTTCATTTAATATTGCGGACAAAAATCCGTCAAGCTCATCTTTGTGCTGCAAGTCACGCAAACCGGGTGTGTTGGGGGAAGAGATATTAATAGTTATGTAATCACTTAACCCGTAAACCTTGTCCATCATGAATAAATAGTCATCAACGGCACTTTCGCTTGTTTTATTCTTCCCTATATTTGCACCCAAAACACCGCTTTTCTTCGCGTTTTTAAGATTATTAACAAAATGTTCGGCACCTTTATTGTTGAAACCGAACCTGTTTATTACCGCTTCATCTTCAACAAGTCTGAACAGCCTTGGTTTTGCGTTGCCGTCTTGCGGCTTTGGGGTAACCGTCCCAACCTCAACAAAGCCGAATCCCTGCCCGAACAGCCCTTCTATAGCATCGCCGTTCTTATCGAATCCGGCAGCCATACCTACAGGATTATCAAACCGTAAACCAAGTATATTCGATTTCAATATGTCGGGAGAATTTATGGATTGCTTGGGAAAAACATTACTTTTCAATGCTGAAATAGCCATATTATGAGCAGTTTCAGGGGGGAAACAATATATCAGGGGACGTAAAATTTTATAATAATCCATAAAAACCTTTTTTTCTTAAAAAAATATTCGCAAAATTAATAATATTTTAATTATATTGATATAACATAATATTTAGTTTTTGCGTTTTATATAGCAACTGTGTTAAAATAACATATTGTTGATTATGTAAATCCGCAAACGGTATATAAAAGAACCGTTTGCATATTAAGCAATAAAAAGAACTAACCTTTTTTTAATTAGTTAAAAAGCTTTTTATAGAAATTATGTCAGATAGATTAAAAAAATTAAGAAAACTTAGTATAGCAATCAGCTATGCAGCCCTTTTATCGGCTTCAACCGCATTTGCAGCCGATAGTGAAACCCTAAAAGCACAGGAAGAACAGTTCGACATATTTGACGTTGATACCGATCAATTAGATGAATTGAGCGGTTCAGTCAATAAGTCTGATAAATCTACCAAAAATTCCGAATCGTCTTTATCGGAAAAGGATTTTGAAGAGAATTTCGGCATTGAAGATGATCTTTTCGTAGACGCAGTTGACGAGTCCGGTGATATAGAAAAACAGTCTTCAAACACGAATAAACCTGAGCAAAAAGAAACAAAAACCGATAAAGAAGAGGTATCCGCACAGAATACCGAAAATGAAAACAAGGAAATTAAGGTAGACGATGAAGACTATGTATTTAACAGCCGCGAGGAAGAGTCTTTAAAAATTCCTGAAGAAGAAGAGTTTAAAAAGCTACTTATGGGAGAAGAAGGCGAAGATACTAACGGCACTTCTGAAGGTGTTTCTAACGCCGTTTCTGAAGATGAAAGTGACAACGATAATAGTTTCGTTGATGAAAATAATTCAATTGATAGCTTGTTCTCTGATTTTGACGGCAATGAAGATTCCGGCAATGATGATTCCGATCGTAAAGACTCTGATATGGAAATGCAGTTTGAAGCTGATGAAGGCTATAATGAAATTTCCTCTGATGACGTTTCTGATGAAGACACTCCTAAGGCTGAAGTTAATAACGCTATTTCAAATGAAGTTCAATCCGAATACAGTAAGCTAAAAAGGCATCTGAATAATTTTCTATTAAGCTTTGCCGGTGAAAATGAGTCTTCCGTATCAAAAGCTTCCGGCATACATAATCCGGGTAACCTGATTGATGAAGAAAATGATTTTTATGGAACCGATGATAGTTCCGAAAGTATTGAAGATGAGATAGTAGCATTCAATCCGGCACAAATGTTCGAAGAAGAAGATACCGCTAATATTGATAACGGTATAGTGGACGAAAATACACCTGACGGAGATATCGAAGACATTGGTGCTATTGATGATGAGCTTGAGAACTTTGAAGAGCTTTTCGACACAGACGGATCGGATATAGAAAAAGCTGCCGCCGAGGACGCAAAAAAACTGGCTGAGGCAAAACGCATAGAGGAAGAAAAGTTAAAAAAAGAACAAGAAGAAAAGAAACGTCAAGAACAACAAAAAATAATTTTAGGAAGCTGTAACGGTCTGGCAGATAAAATAGCTAATTGTGAGTCATTCGAATGTGAAATGCCTAATCCTGCCGGTGGTGATGAAGCTATAAAGGTATCAATTGTAAAAAGCGGTGATAACTGTAGCTACAAAACCGCAATGTCCGGCAATAAAGGTATAGATTGTACTTTAAGTTCGGGTGATACATCAATATTATCTACATTAACGACAAATTATTTTGACGCAGCCGGTAAAGAAAATTTTGACGTTAAAAATGAATTCCCTACACAATGTTCATCTAAAAAGATAGCAACTGCCGCTAAGCCGGTTGCTAAAGAACCTACGGAGGCTAAAAGACCGGTTTCCCCTCAACCGAAAAAACTTGAGTTAAGCACCGAGGACAAAGCGTATTTTGAAATGCTTGATGAAAAACGCAAAGCATTGCCAAAAGATAAACAACTACCTGATTCGGTAATAGAGACTATAAGGGAAGTTGCCCCGTCTATTGCAGAAGAGAAAAAAGAAGTACCAATCCTGTCAAAGAACGTGAGTATATCACGTAGTTCGGGTGCTACCGATGCATATGAAGATGAAGATGTAATAAGAAGCAATTCGGGAATGGAAATATCATTATCCAAAAATGCAGGTCTTGAATCTGAAAAAATCCTAAAAATGGAAAAAGCCTATCATGCTTTACTTGCGGGTCAAACTTCTGCTGCCGTAGTTCTATATAATCAGGTTCTTGAACTTGACGGGGATAATATGGACGCTTTATTCGGACTGGCTACCGCCTATCATAAAAATTACCAGTATGAGCAGGCAAGAGCCACATATGCGAAGATATTACGCATAGAGCCTAATAATAAAGAAGTTCTTAATAATTTCCTTGTTCTTGTATCCGATGAATCACCTGAAAGTGCTTTATTGGAGTTGCAAAAACTCGAAAGGATAAACAGTAATTTCAGTCCTATACCGGCTCAGATAGCAATGATATATTTAAAACTCGGTCAGCCGGAAACAGCCGAACGTTATTTAAGGAGAGCCGTGGTATTATCACCTGATAATATTACTTACAAGTACAACTTAGCCATAACATCGGACAAACTTAACAAACACTATCAAGCTATAAGTCTGTACAAGCAGGTTTTAGAAGCTGCTAAGGGCGGTGCTGTAATACCGGGTTCTGTCAACGCCATTGCAAGCCGCATGGATTACTTACAAGGAAAGTTATCTTCTATAAATTAAGTTTAGAATTTCTTAATATTTATCATCTATAATCTAACTTATAGTAATCAAATTTCATAAGAAATATATAAGATGGACATAAACGAGCTATTAGCATTTTCAAGGAAGAACAAGGCATCGGATCTGCACTTAACGGTCGCATCTCCTCCTATGTTACGTATAAACGGTGACATTATACAACTTAGGGTGAATCCCTTAACCAATGATGACATCATTCAAATGCTTTACTCTATAATGAGTGAAAAGCAGCGTGTCGAATATGAAAAAGAACTTGAGCTGGACTTTGCGATAGAGCTTTCAAATGAAGGTCGTTTCCGTGTGAATGCGTTTAATACGGTAAACGGGGCGGCAGCGGCATTAAGGGCGATACCGTCAGACATAATGACATTAGAGCAGTTAAAACTTCCTCCGGTTTTGGAAACATTACTTGACCGCACTAAAGGGCTTATTTTAGTTACCGGTCCTACGGGAAGCGGTAAGTCAACAACATTGGCGGCAATGATAGACCATATAAATCAGTATAGTAACAAGCACATATTAACTATTGAAGACCCTGTCGAGTTTATCCACAAACCTAAAAATTCACTTATAAATCAAAGGGAAGTAGGAACTTCGACAAATTCATTTAAAAGAGCGTTAAAAAGTGCATTACGTGAAGACCCCGATATCATACTGGTAGGCGAGATGCGTGACCTTGAAACAATAAGCCTTGCCTTAACTGCGGCTGAAACAGGACACTTGGTTTTCGGAACATTACATACAAGCTCGGCATCTAAAACTATAGACAGGATAATTGACGCTTTTTCCGAAGGTGACAAACCTATGGCAAGAACAATGCTGGCAGGCTCTTTAGAGGCGATAATAACCCAGCTACTTGTAAAAGTATCGGATGGCAGCGGTCGATTGGCGGTTAACGAAATACTAATAGCCAGTCCGGCAGTCAGAAACCTTATAAGGGATAGTCAAATACCTCAGATATACTCAATGATGCAGGTTAGTTCAAAACACGGTATGCAGGTTATGAAAGACAGCGTTTACAGACTACTGGAAGAAGACTTAATTACAAGGGATACCGCAAGACAGGCGTTAAACCAAACTTTAGGGGAAGCGGATAAAGAATCCGCCGGTACAACAAGAGAAAAAGGAGTTTTTTAATATATGAGCGAACTTCTTGTTGATAAATATCTTGATGAATTAGTAAAGAAAAACGGATCGGATATGTATTTAACTATCGGTCATCCGCCTGTTGTACGTATGCAGGACGATCAGATAGTTCCTATTGCAAAAAACGGTTTGAGACCTATTGATATAGACCACTTTATACAGGAGTTGATGACCAAGGATAATATTGCCGAATTTAAAGAAAAAATGGAATTGAACATTGCCTTTACCAGAGGTTCCAAGCAGCGTTTCAGATTTAACTTTTTTCGTCAGCAACAACAAAACGGTATTGTAATCCGCAGGATAAGCTGTAACATTCCTACTATTGAAGAGCTTCGCCTTCCTGAAATTTATGCTAAAGCCATTATGCGTAAAAGAGGGCTGATAATATTGGCAAGTCCGGGTGGGTCGGGAAAATCAACTTCAATGGCGGCAATGATAGGACATCGTAATAGAAATATGTCCGGACACGTGGTAACTATTGAAGACCCTATTGAATTTGTCCACGAACATCAAAAATGCATTATCACACAAAGAGAAGTCGGCATTGATACGGTATCTTATAATAACGCACTGAAGAATGCATTGCGTCAAAGGGCGGACGTAATAGCAATAGGTGAGATACGTGACCGTCACGCAATGGAACACGCTATAAGATTTGCGGAAACAGGTCACTTATGTATAGCGACACTTCACTCAAACAACGCATCTCAGGCAATTGACAGGATGATAAACCTGTTTCCCGATGATACCAGAACATATGTACTCTCAACTTTGGCACAAAACCTTATAGCTATTTTCTCTCAAAGGCTTGTAAACGGACTTAAAAAAGAACGTGAACTGGCGGCCGATATATTGCTGAACGAGGGATTGATAAAAAACCATATCATCAAGGGAGAAATAAACGATATCAAAGATTCTCAGGAACGTTTCTATAATCTGGGCATGAGGACTTTCGATCAATCGTTATACGACCTGTTCACATCTCATAAAATTTCCCTTGAAACGGCTATTGATGAATCCGACAACCCTTCTGCGTTAAAGCTTCGTATAAACCAGACAGGTGCTGCAACGGTAGAAATGATGAACTCTTTAAATAACAGGTCTATGTCAGGCTACTCAAACAGTAAATCTAATGATCTTGACTAAAAAAACCGTATTATAGTAGATTTGAATTGAATTTACTCTACTCACCTATAGAAGACTTTGCAAAACGGGCAAACGCTCCCTCTCCCTGTGGGAGAGGGTTGGGGTGAGGGCGATACATGCAGGTATAACAAACACTTGCGAGTTTTCACCCCTCACAAAAAGACTTACGTGTTTTTAACTCTCCGGCAAGGGGAGAGTAGTTTTTTGACTTTTTCAGAGGGTTCTATAGAGTTACTGCTTTTTCTTTGGAACGGCATAAAGCTCTAACCTGTGGTCTACCAGTTCATAACCAAGCTCTTTTGCAATTTGTTCCTGCAATCTTTCGATTTCATCATTTTTGAACTCAATTACTTTCCCGCTCCTGATATCTATAAGATGGTCGTGGTGTTCATCTGATGATTCTTCATACCTTGCCCTACCGTCACCAAAATCATGCTTTTCGATTATTCCGCCTTCTTCAAACATTCTAACCGTCCTGTAAACGGTAGCTATACTTATTTTTGCATCTTTCTTGACTGCCCTTTCATATATTTTTTCAACATCGGGATGATCTTTGGATTCGGATATTATCTTTAATATAACACGACGTTGTTCGGTTATCTTTAATCCTTTTTCAATACATAACTGTTCAAGTTTTTTTGTCATCCTTACTCCTGCGTCATCTGACTATAGCAATTTACGAAGATGTAGATACTTTATATTACTTTTGCTATATAATAAAATAATAATTAAGTTTTTTTATACAAATCAACGGTAAATTCATATATTATAGGAAATCTACAAAGGTGCTATGAAAAATATCGGTAAATTTATTACATTCGAAGGTGGCGAAGGCGGCGGGAAATCAACTCAATGCAAATTATTAAAGGAAGCCTTCAATAACCACAATATAGATGTTGCACTCACACGAGAACCGGGAGGGACCAAGGGTGCCGAGCAAATAAGGGAGCTATTAGTTACCGGTGATATAGATAAGTGGGATTCTATCACGGAAACATTATTACATCTTGCAGCAAGGCAAGACCATGTCAGTAATCTGATAAAACCATCTTTGGAAACCGGAAAGTTCGTTATATGCGACAGGTTTTCCGATTCGACAATTGCTTATCAGGGATACGCACACGGTCTGGGGCTTGAAAAAATAGAATCATTGCAAAAACAAATATTGGGCGACTTTTCCCCTGCCCTCACCTTTATTCTGGATATTTCTATTGAGGACGGCATAGCAAGGGCGGCAAAGCGCGGCAATACCGAAAACAGATATGAGAAAATGGGAAAAGAATTTCATTCAAATGTCCGCAAGGGATTTCTTGAGATAGCTAAAAAAGAACCGGAGCGTTGTTTTGTAATTAACGCTAACGATTCGGTAGAGAGTATCCACAAAAAGATAATTGAAATTATCAATAAGAAGTTGTCTTTATCTTTAAAAGAAGCAACAAGCCTATAGTAATTTATAGAAGGCTCTGCAAAAGGTTGTAAAAGCTCCCTCTCCCTTTGGGAGAAGGTTGGGGTGAGGGATTTTTTCAACATATACTTTAATTGTAATATACTGTTTTTGTTGAAACGCCCCTCCCTATTCCTAACCTTCTCCCAAAGGGAGAAGGAACTAAGATTTAAACTTTACACACTTTTGCAGAGGCTTCTGTAAATACTATAAAACCGGTTAAACCTATTTATCGGACTCAATTGCTCTTAGGAACGCCATCTCAAGGTTTTTTTCCTTATATTTCTTCAAGAATGTAGCGGAATCACCTTCATAGATAAGCTTGCCGTTATGCATAACCGCCATTCTGTCGCATATTTCTTCAATATCGGCAAGAATGTGTGAACTAAAAAAGACGGTATTCCCCTGTTCTTTATACTCTTTTAACAAAGCCTTAAGCTTAATCCTCGCATTAGGGTCAAGTCCGCTCATAGGCTCGTCAAGCAATAGCAACGGACTACCGGCAAGAAACATTGATAACAACCCGAGTTTTTGCCCCATACCTTTTGAATATTTACCGATACGGTGATCAAGCACCTTAGGGTCAAGGTCAAGAACTTTAGCTTTTGCCTTTGCTTCCTTTATATCCAGTTTTTTGCCGTGATATGACAAAGACAATGACAGGAACTCCCTTCCCTTTAAGAATGGTGACGGATAAAATTTCTCCGGCAGATAGGCAATATTTTTGCGGCTATCAGGGTCGGTAGTGTCCTGATCAAAGAACTTAGTCTCACCCTTATCGGAATTTAACAGGTCAAGGATAATTTTAATCAATGTTGTTTTACCGACACCGTTAACCCCTATAAGACCGTATATTTCTCCGGGTCTAACACTGAGTGATACGTTTTTCAGGACTTTTTTTTCTTTGAAATCCTTAGAAACCGAACTAACCGAAAGAGGTGCTATCTTACTTTTTGCCACTTTATAATTCCTTTATATTAATTATTTACCTAACATTGACTGAAGAGCATCAAGCTGCCTAATATAATCTTTATTGAATTGTAAACTAGGATCGATTTTTTTTCTAGCAGGATTATCATTATTTTTTACTTCATTAGGCAAAACCTTATTAACTATTTCAGATGCACTATCTACCATAGTGTTAACATCACTCGCTAAACCGGTCGGGTCATTGATATTGACTCCATTAGAATCTAATTTTGCCTCATTTGCCGGAACAACTATATCCTTAGTATATGCAACACCCTCTATAATTTCCATAGACATTGAATCAAACGACTGATTAACTCCGAGCATAAAGGAAATGTCACCGCTTTCAAGATCCACAACTATGTTCCTTTCATTCGACATGAATCTGTCATCAGCCATTAAATTATATTTATCCTGCCACCCCGGAGATACATAATCTATCATAGAATCACGCCAGACCATCGTCACCTCGGTTTCAGTTACTTTTACTATCTCAACATTGTTATAGTCTTCTCCGAATGATACTTTTTGACCGTTTATCCAAACCGACCAGTTATCGGGTGCCAGATATAATATAGAACTTAAATAAAACGCCGGAGCTTCTTTGGGTCTTTCAATTTGAGGAACCTCAATAATCGGCTCAACATTATTAGTGGTTGTCGGTGCTGCCCTTCTTGTTCTATTATCGACCATTCTCGGTGCTTCGGAGAACAGCTCCGGCAATATCTTTGACAAAGGTACGCGTTTTTTATGAGCTATAGTCGCCTTCCTCACCCATTCAATTTTCTCACTACTATACATTACGGAGCCTAGCTTCCATAACATTTGATCTTCTTCTTTTTTCTCGCCTTCTGCTTTATTAGCACCTTCTGCTTTCGGCAATTCAGACGCATTACCTTCAGATTTGACTTCATTACTAGCCGCCCTTCCGCTTCTACCTTGTGATAAAGCGTTATCAGGCATAATAAAAATAATAATTATTACAAAATATATCAACTTCATTTCTTACCCCTCCTCAGTACCTTCAGGTGGTGTTCCCTCGACAGGAGGTGTATATTTGAAATCTCTCCAAATAAATCTCAATTTTACATTAACTAAAGCAGGAGATTCACCCCTTGCTATCATTTCCAAATGTTCTTTTTCAATATCCTGATGACGCTCAACGAAAAAAGTATCTATATTAATATATCCGGGAAATGATTCTATAAGTTCGGCAAGAAAATTAAAAACAACTTCATCGGTAACTGCGGAGAAATCTATCGAAACATTACTGCTTGAAACCGTTACCACCTCATTACTCAGTTCAGGATATTTATTTACATTTACATCTTCGGGTTTAGAAAATACAACTTTAAAATTAGATAATTTATACTTAGCTTCCAGCCCGTCAATAACAAGTTTTGCAGGAGTAATCCTGATTCCCTGCAATTGTTTTGTTTCTTCATCAAAGGATTCCCACACGCTGATAGCCTCTGCAAATTTTACAGCCTGATCGCTAAGGCTGTTTATTTTTTGCCTTTTAGACGAAATGTCATTCTTTAACCAGTCATGCTTCTGTTTTGTCTTGCCCTGTAAGCTATACAGATAAACAATAACGGCTGAAAATACTCCTAAAATTATAAGGAATATAACAAAACTTAGTATAATCTTTTTCTTTACAACTTTCTTCTGCATTTTTTAATCTACTCTAATTAAAAATCATTATTATTTTCCCCACTTGACGTTGTTAATTTTAACTGCACGGGTATAGCCTCCCTGTTTTCGTCAAATGTAATAGTAGAAGGAAGCTCGGATATAGTTACATCATAACCCTTGCTTGCATCTTTTATTCTTCTGTTAAAATTATCAAAATTCCTGAGCAGGTCTTCTATCGAATTACCCACATCAACATATTTTAGCTCAAACGTTGCCGTTTCCACGCTTTTTGTATTTCCGCTACTTTGATCATTAGTTTGCGTATGATTCCATGAAAAAGACTTCGCTATCGCATATCGCATATGCGGCACTGCTATTTTCTCAACAATGCTAAGAGGGTTGGGAACGTTCTTAAGGATAGTATGGAGATTATAAACATTGGTTATCTTATTTGCCTCATCAATGCTATAATCATCTGTTTTTTGAGCATCTTTCCATTTTTTTTCAATACTCACCTTTTCGCTTTCTAATTTTTTTATGTCACTGTCGGTAGAAAATATATTAAAAATCAGATATCCGGCAAAAATAGTTAATCCCGGAGTTATTAATACGGTCATCGTAGTGATAACTTTACTCAGAGTTAGAAGACCGTTTAACGACCTCATCTGAGGATTATCCAAAGTAAGGATAGGCTTCATTCTTATAAAATTAGCTGCCAGAACTATATCCGAGAACTTATCGTCCTCATTGGCAACATCTTTCAAATCAATCAGAGCCGCCAATTCATGAGGAGTGTATATATTAATCGGGCGACCGTTAATCTTTACGTCCTGCATACTTTTTTTGATGTCTTTAGGCAATACTGCCGAAATAGATATCTCGCTATCATCGTTAAAACCGAGCCTGCGGATATAATCAATAGTATTAAGTATTTCCTGCTCAATATTTCCGGCAACTATTTCTACTATAGTATCTTTTCCGGTTCTGATAAGACGTGTGAATATAACCCTGTTTTTATATATTACAACCTGTCTGTAGCCGCCCGTTTTATTGCTTGTTACCAAAAACTGCCATAAAGGAGCCTCTTCTTTCGGCTTTAATAATTTTTTATTCATCGACCTTACAAGATTTTCCATCTCTAAAGGCAGCATATATATGCCTTCGAACCTATTCGGCATTGACAATATATAATCTATCCACTCTGACACGGTTGAAGTCAGCGGTGAAGACGCAAACAGATATATCCAGTCCCTCCTGCCTTCGCTATCACGACCTAATAATATCGCCCCTTTAAGATCTGATGCGGCAAAATCTCTATCAAGCCTTTTCTTGACAAGTTTACCGATAGCCATTGCACTTACCGCAGGGAGTACCTGCTTTGTATATGATTGCTCCATTATATCGATTGTCAGGCAAACAGGAACGTTAGGATGTATTGATAAAATAGCGTTAAACTCCCTTCTGTCACTCAAAGATGCTGATTTTGTAAAAAGCCTTTTTTCTACCTTATTATTATCAACGAGTACTAATACGGCACCATCGTCACCTATCATCAATATAAATTTTTTATTTTTACCTAATCCCACGAACAAAGCCCCTTTAAAAATTCATTTTACTAAAGCTGTTATATAACGGCCCGAATACCGCTAACGATATCCACATCATTATAAGACCCATTACAATAGTTAAAAACGGTTGTATTACACCGACCATGTTATTAACCGAATCCTCAACCTCCTTATCATAGAAGAAATTAATGTTCTCAATGGTTACATCAAGGTTACCGCTTTCTTCCCCGACCTTGAACATTCTTATCACCAGATTCGGAAAACGGCTTGAAACCTTCAGCGATTCGGTTAACGAGTTACCCTCCGACACACTTTTTTTAATAACACTGGCATTCTCAGATATAACTTTATTTTTTACAACATTATTCGCTACATCAAGACAATCTAATATACCGATACCGCTTTTATACATAATTCCGAAGAAATGGCAGAACCTTGCCAGTTCAATCTTACTTATAGTAGTACCCACAACCGGTATTTTTAATTTAAACACATCAACATTATAAGCAAAACCATCTGAAAATTTTATAAGCATCTTTATTATAATAACTAATAATATCGGTACGCTAAATATCAAATACCAGTAATCTATAAAAAAGTTTGACGTATTTATCAAAGCAGTGGTGTAAATCGGCAAATCAAAGTTCTGAGCAGTCAGGAACGAAGATAATTTCGGTATAACAAAAAGCATCATCAACGATATGATTCCGAACATCAAAAACAGTAGGAACGTAGGATAATATATCGCTTTCTTTATCTTGCTTCTGATATAATTCACCCATTTTAAGTGGTGTCCCAAATGGTGGAAAACTTCATGTAGGTTTCCTGATTTTTCACCGGCTTCAACAAGTGCTATAAATACCGAGTCGAATATCTTGGGGTGTTCCGACAGAGCTTTAGAAAGCATTTTACCCGAATGTACCGCATCAAATACTTCAGCCATCATATCTTTAATAGCAGGACTATCGGCAGAATCTCTGATATCCGCTATTGAATCCAATATAGGCACACCGGCTCTTTCTAATTGTTCAATATGCACGCAAAACAGAATCTTATCCTGTAGCGATACTTTATTGAACATTCCGCCTTTTTTTTCTTTGGCAACTTTTTCATCAACAAGGTCAAGCCCGATACCGTTCAGCCTCTCGGCAAGGTCAACTTCATTGACCGCCGAAATATTGCCGCGTATCTTCCTTCCTTTTTCATTTAATGCTACATAATTATATATAGGCATTTTTCACTTTACCTTTGTTAA
Source organism: Pseudomonadota bacterium (assembly GCA_027620075.1). Lineage (NCBI taxonomy): Bacteria > Pseudomonadati > Pseudomonadota > Pseudomonadota bacterium. The sequence continues at coordinate 38,401 of JAQCEY010000013.1, forward strand.
TTTTATTATAACCTTTCGGTCATATCTACCGTCCTTATTAATTCATCAAGATCGGTTATGCCCGCAAGTGCCTTTTTTATTCCGTCATTTACCATCGGAACAAACCCCTTTTCAGCTGCGTACTGAACCATAGTTCTCCTTGATGCCCCCGTTGATATCAATTCATCAAGCCCTTTATCACAAGGGAATATTTCATGCACCGCAATACGCCCCTTATATCCTGTATGCATACATTCTTCACACCCTTTCCTGCGGAATATTCTTATTTTCCGACTAGGATCAACCCTATAGATTTTTGATTCCTCTTCGGTTATATGATCCGCCTGTCTACAATTTAAACACAACTTTCTTAACAATCTCTGAGCGATAACACAAATTAACGAACCTCCAAGAAGATGCGGCGGAATACCTATATCTACCAGCCTCGGTATCGCACCTACGGCATCATTGGTGTGTAATGTAGTAAATACTTTGTGACCCGTCATCGCAGCACGTATCGCCATACTGGCGGTTGCCTCGTCACGCACCTCACCCACGAATATGATGTCAGGATCCTGCCTCATTAACGATTTAATACCGTCAACAAAATCCATACCCTTATCTTCTTTAATGTCCGACTGACGTATCATTGACAACTGATACTCCACCGGATTTTCCAATGTCATAATATTGACATCAACCTCGTTTATCAGGTTCAATATAGAATAAAGAGTGGTTGTTTTACCGCTACCCGTAGGTCCTGTAACAATTATAATTCCTTCAGGTCGCTTCAGTAGCTTTCTTAGCAAAATTTCATTTTTTTCAGACAATCCTAATTGTTCCAACGGAACTAATGACTTACGCTTATCCAATATACGCAGTACGATATTTTCACCAAATACGGTAGGATGCGTAGCAACACGGAAGTCAATGTCACGTCCTAATACGAAATAACTTGTTCGACCGTCTTGAGGATTTCTTGTTTCGGCGATGTTCATACCGGACATAATCTTTATCCTTACCACCACCGCAGGCCAGTAATCCTTATGGAAGCTTCTTACCTGAATAAGCTTGCCGTCAATACGGTAACGCAGCCTTACAAAGTTTCCCTCAGGCTCAAGGTGGATATCCGAAGCTCCCCGTTTAATAGCATCTACTAAAATAGCATCTACCAGACGCACGGTGGGATTAATATAACCGTCCATTTCACCGTTTATCTGCTTATCTTTATCGGAGATACCCGTCTCTATCTCTCTTAAAATACCGCTTATTGAAGTTTCATAACCATAATACTGGTCGATTATTTCCAGCAGATCGCTCTCAGGAGCATATACGGGAACAATTTTTAATGTCCTCGGGAAATACTTCCTTATCTGGTCAATGGCAAGAATGTTGTAAATATCCGTAATAGCCACACGGACGGCACCGTCTTCCATAGCAACCGGAACGGCTTTTGAACGCATAGCGACATCTTTAGGAACTTTTTGGATTAAATTAGGATCCAGAACCGTTTTTTTAATATCGAATATTTTTACGCCGGACGACTCGGTCAGAACCTCACCTAAAGTACTTTCGGTAATAAAGCCCATATCGATAAGTACGGCTCCGAGCATCTTCTTCTTGCCCTTAGGCTGGTTCTTCTGCTCGGTCAGAGCGGTTTCCAACTGGTCTTTTGATATCAGACCTTTATTTAGAAGCTTTTCACCCAACGGTACATTTTTAACAGGCTCGCCTTCTTTACCTTCACTATCTTTAGTGGCAACCGGCATCGGCGGCACTTTAGAACCACTAGAAATCGGAGCCGGAGGAACAGTTGAGGATTGGGCTTTATTTTCGCTAATATTTCCGCCCGATCCCTTGGATACGGGTACTTGACCTAATGTATTTTGCTTTTGCTGTAATTTAGGATTAGGGTTACCGGCAGCTATGTTAGTGCTGATATTTTTAGGTTCCGTTTTCATTCTATCCGGGTTTATACCGGCATGTGTCCTAGGGGGATTTCCCCCTGCCGGTACACTGCTAGCACCCTGATTTAAGTCTGTCAAATTAGCCTCCCGTTACCTACGAAAAAACGCCTGACTATAATTTATAGTCGTCAAATGCTCTTTTATTGTATCACATTTTGCAATAAATGAAACAATTTTATTTCACTATTTTTTTCTAAATGCATCAATATCAACAACATTTGCTGATTCTTTCTTAGATTTGCTGCTTTTTTTCTTTGATTTGGAGTCTTGTTTTTCAGCTTCAAGGTCTTCCATCAGCTCTTTTTCAATAGCCTCGGTCATCTCCTCCAACTCCGTCATATCATCTTCATAGATTTCATCCATCTGACGGAATTGCAGACCGAATTTTACGCTCGGATCGGCAAATGCCAAGAGTGCATCGAACGGAGCACCTATATTTTCTTTAACATTATCAAAGCTTAAGACCACATCGAATCTTTTGTCGGTAACTTTAAGATCCTCAAACTGATGCTGCAACACAATTGTCATCTCATCGGGATATTTTTGTTTCAAATTATCCGAAATAACCACTCCCGGATAATTTGTAAGGAACGAAATGAAAAAATGATGTTTACCCGGCAGACCTTCTTTGCTAACACGTTGCAAAGCCTTACGTACGATAACGTGCATAGCATCATCAATTAATTTTCCGTAATCTATAAAATCGTCACTCATATTAAAAAATTACCAACTTATCTTAAAAAATAAAAAACATACCTCGTTTTTTTAATTCTTCAAAGTCTAATGTTTACACTAAAAACTTGCAAGAAAAAAGGGGACTTCTGTTGCCCGGTGTCCCCCAAACCGCTTAATGACTTGTTATGCAGCTGCTGCCATTGCTACAGGAGCATAGTTGTCATTAGCAACAACGATACGTTTTGCGTTATCGTTAGCTGCTTTCATTGTTGTTAAAGTAGCATTTACTTTATTTGATTCTTCACGGTGATATCATGCCGGGCAAAATCTTACTTCTTTATTACGCACGTCGATCCTATTTCGTCCCCGCCAAAATTCACTAGATTTAGTGGACTTTGGTGGACTTTGGTGGAGACGCCGGGTACCGCCCCCGGGTCCGTTACGCCTATTCCAAGCGACGTTTATTACCATAGTTCAAAAGAACACCCTTATTATAACACGGTTTTGTAAGGTTTTGCAACATTTACACATATAAATTATAAAAATCATTAAAAACCATTTGCATAAATTAAAATGTTAATTATAAATATAATGTAAGTTATATGTTGATACGAATAAAGAAGGCATAAATCCCACAGATAACAACCTTCTAATGCAAAATACTTTCAATATATTATAAATGTTTAAACTTAACTCACAAAAGGTTAATATATGAGCATCAACAAAACCAGAATCGCTTCAGTTGAAGAAGCTTTAGTAGTAAATCAAAATTATGACCTTTCAAGATCGCCCTTAGAGCAGGTTAATAGAAAAAACTCCATACAGCCACAAGACGATAGCTTTACGTCAAGAAGATTAGCCGAAATAGAAAGCTTAAACAGATCGGGACGTGCAGTTTAAACAAGCTTAAAAAATTCTTAATTTATAATTCGCCTATTTTTATAGTAAATTTGAATTTAATTTACGCATATATGTCATTCCACGAATTTGTTTAGTAAAACAAATTATAGTGGAATCCACTATTAAAAAAGTTAGGAAACTTTTTTAATATCGAAAAGTTTTCCTAAACTTTTCGAATTGGATCCCGTGATAAAAAATTTTACTAAATTTTTTTCATAGGATGACAGGGTGCGTAAATTAAATTCAAACTTATTTTACGTGCGAACTCAAGCAGCTATAGGAAGCTCTGTAAAGCTCCCTCTCCCTTAGGGAGAGGGTTGGGGTGAGGGATTTTTTCAACAATATGCTGTAATTGCAAGATACTGTTTCTGTTAAAACACACCCCTCTCCCGCTTATGGCGGAGGGCTAGAGAGGGACAAAACATATAGGTATAACAAGCACTTACCGACCCCACACCCCTCACAAAAACACTTCGTGTTTTTAACTCTCCGGCAAGGGGAGAGTAGTTTTTGACTTTTGCAGAGGGTTCTATAATAAATTTCGGATTATAAATCGCAAAGAGGAAAGTTATAAAAAATACCTCTGCATAATACGTCATCGCCTGAATTTGTGAAACAAATTATAGGGCGATCTCATGAGATTACCCTATAATTGCCTTTG
>JAQCEY010000014.1 GCA_027620075.1 Pseudomonadota bacterium
AAACCAATTAAACACCACAACAAATAAGCAAAGTAATTACTACCAATTTACTTCACTAATCGCAACTGAAAAGCCAGCAAAGCCCAGGGATATATTTCAACGAAATTCGTCAACACACGAAATTCGTCAACAGATGCGACAGAGCCCAATATTGTTTTGCAGGAGCTTCTTAGCCTTGTCTCTTGCCTCTCTTGCTTCTGCCAGCGTTACTTGTGGGTATACGCCTAAAGCCAACAACTTCTGTTTGCCGTCAAACCTATATTGTAAACGCCAGTATTTGCCTTGCGGCTTAATGTGGAGGAACAGGCCACCGCCATCGGATAGCTTGTGTTTGCTGCCGTTTGGCTTTTCATCTGGATAAAATTTAGCGTTCTTACATTTGATGTCTGTCAGCTTCATGTTGGTACTTCCTTTTATCAAAAATGTTGATACCACCAAAAATACCATCAAATATGTTGGTATGTTAAAAGATATTAGTGGAGGTTACAGGAAGTAGATTAACGCTGCAAGCTATGTAAAGTCAAGGTTTTGTAGATGTTAGTGGAAGGTAAAATAAGAAGAAATGGCTCCCCTTGCTCAGCACCTTACGAACAAAAAGGCGTGAGGATGTGGTGGTTTTTGGTGGATATTATTCGCATGTAAATAATAAATATGCGGTCGCTAGTTTGAATCCTTGATTTGTTAATTCTTCTTTCTGAGTTTTTCGTGGAGATAATTATCAAGATAGTTTATAACCTAAAATGCAACCACTATACTTGATGTGAAATTATGAAAGCAGTAACGGCAATGGCTAAGAAAGCACAAAATAGTAATTTAAATAAAGCAAAAAACTCAAAAAAAGATGAGTTCTACACTCAGCTTTCGGATATTGAAAGAGAGCTAAAACACTATAAAAGCCATTTTAAGGATAAAGTCGTTTATTGTAATTGCGATGACCCAAGAGTTAGCAATTTCTTTCACTATTTTTCATATAACTTTGAAAAGCTTGGCTTGAAGAAGCTGATTGCTACTTGCTACAAAAGTCAAAATATGGACTTATTTAGCCAAAATGATTCAGAGCAAGCTGTCTATCTAGAATACGAAGGCGATAAAAATGGAAATTTTAAACCAGATGCTGAGGAAATAGGCATAAAGCCACTCAATGGTGATGGTGATTTCCGCAGTGAAGAAAGTATAGAGCTTTTAAAACAAGCAGATATCGTAGTAACAAATCCGCCATTTTCACTATTTAGAGAGTATGTTTCTCAACTAATTGAGTATAATAAAAAGTTTGTCATTGTTGGGCATCAAAATGCAATCAAATATAAAGAGACCTTTCCGCTAATTCGAGATAATAAGATGTGGTTAGGGTTCGGTTTTAAAGGCGGAGCGGCACATTTTATAAACAAGCATTATCAAGATTATGCAACTGCAACAGACCGTAAAGAAGGCATGATAAGAGTATCTGGGGTGCATTGGTTTACAAATCTTGACATAAACAAAAGACATGAAGATTTAATACTCTATAAAAAATATACTCCTGAAGAGTATCCAAAATATGAGAACTTTGACGCAATCAACGTGGATAAGACTAAAGATATTCCTATGGATTATGACGGAATGATGGGTGTACCGATTACGTTTATGGATAAATATAACCCTGAGCAATTTGAAATAATAGGGGTAGGCATTGCGAACGCAGGTCTTGAAATTGGGATTCAGCCTTATAAACCAGAACATAAGAAATATAGAAAAGAAATTCAAAAGCGTGGAGCGGTTGATGGCGACTTATATATGATAGTAGATGGTGTTGTAACCGTTCCCTACACACGTATTATTATTAGGAACAAAAGAATATGAAAATTGAACTAAAAGAAATTACCGTCCGTGATTTGACAAATGGCTATGAAGATAATGATGAAGGCGGAGTTATTGGTTATGGTGGAAAGCTAGATATACGCCCAGCTTATCAGAGGGAGTTTATTTATAAAGATAAACAAAGGGATGCCGTTATTGAAACAATAACAAAGGACTTCCCTTTAAATGTGATGTATTGGGCGGTGCGTGAAGATGGAAGTTATGAGGTTATAGACGGTCAGCAAAGAACTATTTCAATGTGCCAATATGTGACTGGTGATTTTGCATATATGTTCAGGTACTTTCATAACCTTGAAAAAGATGAACAAGAAAGAATCTTAAACTATAAGCTGATGGTTTATCTTTGCAGCGGTACTGATAGCGAAAAATTAGAGTGGTTTAAAACCATTAATATTGCAGGTGAAAAACTCACTGACCAAGAATTAAGAAATGCGGTTTATTCTGGCTCTTGGGTTTCAGATGCTAAGCGATATTTTAGTAAAAATGGATGTGCAGTTTATGGTATTGGTGGGGATTATTTAAGCGGAACTGCAATCAGGCAAGATTACTTAGAAACTACAATAAAGTGGATAAGTGATGATAAAATCGAATCTTATATGGCAAAAAATCAGAATGAGCCAAATGCCAATGAGCTATGGCTCTATTTCCAGAATGTAATAAATTGGGTAAAAGTAGTATTTCCTAAATACCGCAAAGAGATGAAAGGTATTGAGTGGGGCTTCCTTTATAATGAGTTTAAAGATGGAAAGTTTGACTCAAAAAAACTTGAGGCAGAAATTGCCCTGCTTATGGCAGATGAAGATATTACAAAGAAAAAAGGGATTTACACCTACGTTTTAACTGGCAAAGAAAAACATTTAAATATTTATGACAAATGATTTAACATTTTTTGAAGAATTTGGTGTCAGGCGGCATTATGACGAAAAACAAGAAAAGTGGTTTTTCTCAGTTATTGATATTGTTGCCGTTCTAACTGACCAGCCAGACTATGACAAAGCAAAAAGCTACTGGACAACCCTAAAATCAAGGCTAAAAAAGGAAGGAAGTGAAGTGGTCACAGATTGTGACCGGTTGAAAATGTTGGCTCAAGATGGCAAAATGAGGCAAACGGATGTTGCAGATTTGAGGGTTATTTTCCGTATAGTGCAATCAGTACCAAGCAAAAAAGCCGAGCCTATCAAATTATGGCTGGCTAAAGTGGGTAATGAACGTATTGAAGAAATTGCAGACCCTGAGCAATCCTTAAACCGTGCAAGGGAAAACTGGCAAAAGCATGGTAGAAGCCAGAAATGGATTCAGCAACGCATGATGGGGCAGGAAAGCAGAAATAAACTTACTGATTACTGGAAAGAAAGCGGAGTAAAAGAGGGCAAAGAATATGCGGCTCTTACAAACATAATCCATCAAGAGTGGTCAGGCTTAAGTGTTAAAAAACATAAGGATATAAAGGGCTTAAAAAGCCAGAATTTGCGTGACCATATGAGCGAGGCGGAGTTGATTTTTACGGCTCTTGCAGAACTTTCCACAAGGCAAATTGCAGAAAATATTGAGGCTAAAGGCTTTCATGAAAACAAAGAGCCAGCAAAGAAAGGTGGGAAAATTGCAAGAGATGCAAGAAAAGCCCTTGAAGAAAAAACTGGTAAAAAGGTTGTTGATGGTAGCAACTTCTTAAGCGGTGGTAATAATAAAAAGGAACTGGAATAGTAAAGATTTGCAGGTTGAATAAAAGCACCTGCAACACCTTGAAAATAACAAACTATTACCTATATTTTATGGCGTAAGCCTTTAAAGAAGGTCATTACATAAGAATAAAAATAGAATAAAAATTAAAGATGTAATGACCTTAAAGCCAATCCACTTTTCAGACCACTTCAAAATTGATAAAGCAAAGCTTAATGAATTAGGGGTGTTTGACCCAATTTTAAATTATGACACCAAGGTATTTGTTGAGCCTTTAATGCTGAAAGATAGCAAAAGCCCGATAATCAAAGCCTCATATCAGAATTATAAGACCTTCTTTGCTAACCTTCTTCTCTTACTGCAAAAATCTGATAAGAAAGGCGATAAATGCTGGAAAGCTGCCAAGGCAATGGTCAACTTTCCTGAGTATCAATATACCTGTATCGGTTATAGCTCAGGCACTACAGACGGGCGAGGCTCAGGGATTGAGTTTAATGACAAGATACTACAAAGCGCAATAGAGATAGTTGATAAAGCCGAGGGCAACCCTGAAATATTCTTGCTCTTGCCATTGCTTGAAGAAGGTATTGCTGGCGATAGAATAAGTGATATGGCGCAAAATATTATTGATGATGATATTTGCCAGTACACACTTGATATAATGGCTAAGATTGGCTTAGAAGGCGAGCGTAGACATACAACAAGAAATTTCAAGAGTTACAAGCTTCCTTTAAATCCATTTTCCAGAACGCCTATAAAACTAGTTCCTAGTGATATTTTGTTAGACCTACCAGTTGCCGATGATATAGATACGTTAGTTGAGGAAATGGCTGCTTATAACGCAAGGTTAAGGGCTATAGTAAGCAGGGATATAGGGGAAATATGGGAAGAGCAGACTAAGGCTGACAGGAAAAGCACCTTATTAAAAGAGCTGAAAACCAACAAAGAGTTTTTTGTTGAAACCCTGAAAGCCCTAAAAGAATATAAATTTGAGCATTATGATTTAGAGAAAGACGGCAAGGGGTTATATAGGTGGCTGGAAAATAGCCAAGATTTTATCAATGTTGAATTGGCAAAGGAAGTTATAAACTGCCCTGATAGCCTTGAATCATTATCCTTTGCTGTAACAGCTATTATCAACCATTTCAGGGATACTATAGAAAACAAAGAGGTGTGGCGTACATTCTGGACAGAATACGGCTCACAGTTTAGGCATGTAAGGACTTTCTATTCTCAAATGCTATTATTGACGGTTAGCAATACATGGCTATCATCTCAGAGTAGTAATATTAAAATAGACCTAAAATATAGCGTTAAGAATATAGACCTTGAGTTTTCTGTTTCTGGTAAATACCGCCTTATTATCCATGTAAAACACGCTAACAATACGGTACTTAAGAAGGGCTATGAGAAGATATTAGAAAAATGCCGTGGCTTAGATGATGAAAAACATGTTTATCTGATAATGAATTTCAAGGAAGAGCCAGCAAACCAGTTGCAGGATATTAAGATTATTGAAAATCCGTTGTGCAAGATATTTGAGGTTGATGTAACGAAAAGGGATGCAGAGCAAACAGATTGCCTGTCAGAACAAGAGAGCCTTGATTTAGGGTTTCTTGAGTTTGAGGGCGTGGAGTTTTCCAATACTACTGATATGCAAAGCCAAGGCGGAAAAGCTAGGCACGGAGACACTACAATAATCAAAACAGTGGTCATAAAACCTATGTTCTTACTAAGAAGGCAGTCAAATAAAACTGCTAAAGTTTCCGAAATATCTACCAGCATAATAAAAGAGCTTAATTCATTATATGGTCATAATGATAACAGCCAAAAAGTACAGAATTTTATGAATAAGTATGCTATAAGTGACTACCAGCATATTCAAACGACAATTGACTACCTTAAGAAAAATAATGACGGAGGTCAAATAGGTAATTGGTGTTATCAAGCTTCAAATAACAAGCTGTAAAATTATTTTAGCAAGCTCACAGAATCTTTGTGCAAGCTGGTCAATATTATAACAAATCCGCAAGGTTTATAATTAGCTCATAACTTAACAATTATGGGCTATGTCTAATTTATCAGACTCAATAAAAGAACTTTATGATGATATGACGGAAGCGGAAGCAAATCACGCCGCTCACCATCTTGTCAGCCTTTTTAAAGTTCTGCAAGAGGTTGATTCAAGACTGGCTCATGAAAAAAGTAATGAGCAGAAAAATGATAATATCGGAAGTGCAGATTGACTTTGTGAAGCCTAACAACGGTTTGATTGGCTTTGCTAGTTTTGTAGTAGATGGAAGTTTTTACATTTCCAGTATCGCTATCCACACAAAACTAAACGGTGAAGGCTATCGCCTTACATATCCAAGCAAGGGTAATTTTACAATTTGTCACCCTATCAACAAACAAGTCAGTAAAGAAATTGAGGCTGCTATTTTTAGCAAGCTAAATGATGTAATGAAGAAGGTGAAGAGCGATGCTGAAAACACCTTCTAAACGCAAAACGCCTGTCAGGAAGATTCCTAAGCAAAAAATCAAAAAAGGACGTAGCTACACCGCTTTAGATGCGGTTGCAATATTCGGTATTGATGAATCTGTTTTTCATAGATGGATTCGAGAAGAAGGCTTAATCACTATTGATGATAGAAAACCGTCTATGGTTCACTGGACTACCTTTCAGCAATTCGCAGACCACAAAAATAGTTCAAATAACATGGAAACTGGCAAAGCTGGGGACTTTCCTTGTTTCGGTTGTTTTATGAAAAGAAGAGCCTTTGAGGACAAAATAACGATTAAAAAGCCAAATGATATGTTCTGGAAAGCAAAAGCGACATGTTCTTGTTGTGGCTCAAAAATGAATATGAACGTATCCGCTAACGAGTTTTTATTGACTATAACATGGGGCTATCAACTGGTTGAAACGCTACCCCTTATGACTATAAAGGGTAGTCAGGATACCAGCGTTAGAACCAGTGGAGGAAGGGGAAAGAAAAAGCCTAAATTCCAGCCAAAAATTGAGAAGAATTTTCACCCTGATAACGAGCGGATAAAGCATAGATATTTTGAAAGAAAGTTAGGCAGGTATGATGTAAAAACAGTAGCCATGATTGTTGCGGCTATAGGAGTTTATGAGGAATATAGCGACTATAAGAACTTTAAATCATTTTGCTATGATGACGTAAAGGGATTCCAGAAATTTGTTCTTATTAAATACGCCCACAGCATACAGACCGCCCATAGAGTAATGTCTAACTTGAGGGAGTTCTTTTTCTGGCTAAGAGAGCAAGACGGCTATAAGAAAATCAAGTTTGATGATGCTGACGATTTGCAACTATCACGAAAAGACAAAGCCAGAGCTAAAGCGGCAAAGCCAAAAGACTATCTAAGCCTTGAGAAATGGCTGGATTTAGCTTTAAATTTGAAACCTCAAACGGATATTGAGTATAGAGGGCAAGCTATGATTGTTGCCTTGTTGTTAACAGGAGCAAGAGCCGATGCCTTAATATCGTTTAATATAGGCGATTTTAACTTGGAAAGAAATTACGCCTACCAAGATGCTGAACATGTAAATAGTAAAAATTCGGATTCTTACAAAACTAACTTATGGAAATTAAAACCAGAATTACGCCAAATATTAGATGACTGGATAGATAAGCTTATAAATGAGCATGGCTTTACCAATGATGACCCTTTATTTCCAAGAGTCAGCATAACAACAAACGAGTATGATTTATTTGAAAATAGCGGCTTTTTAAAAGAGCGGATAAAAAGCACAACCATATTGAGAGAGGAGCTATATAAACAGCTTGAAAAAGCTGGTTTGGGGCATTTTACGCCGCATACTATAAGAAACTCAATAGTTTCTCTTTTTCATAGCTTACCGCTTACACTTGAGCAGCAAAAAGCAATAAGCCAGAATATGTCTCATAAGAATTTAGGAACTACAGTTGGCTATTGTCAGGTTAGCGAATTTAGGCAAGATGAGTTAATTGGTGACTTGGATATTGAGCAATTACTGAGTATAAAAGAATTACAACAAAATCCGAAATATCAGTATATAATGGCTCAAATGAAAGATGAAGAAGCCGTAAATAAGGTATTTAAGGCTTTGAATGAAGATTAAGGATGTAATGAAGGTATAAAATGACAGATGCAATAGAAAACTATACTGGTTTAATTAGCCCAAAAACTCTTGATTCTCAAGATGACAAGTGGGACGAATCTTTAAAGCGTGCTTGGCATGTGCGGGATTTTGAAATTGAACTATTTTGGAAAAGAAGCACATACTTTTCAGTCTTGGTTGGTGCGTTATTTATTGCATATTACACGCTTGTAGATAATCAAAGCGAGGGCGCAAAAGAAAGCATAGAGATATATAAATTAATAATTTCTCTTTTAGGTTTTATTGCTTCATTAGTATGGTTTTTATCAAATAAAGGTTCCAAATTCTGGCAAGAAAATTGGGAGCTACATATTGACATGATTGAAAAGATGTCAATATGTAATAAAATTCATTCCGTAGTATTAAATAAATCAGATAAATGTTGGGATTTAGGGGCTGCAAGCTATTCAGTTTCTAGGCTCAACACATTATTTAGCTTAATTGTATGCCTTGGCTGGTTCCTTGTAATAATTTTTCTCTTATTGCCTATTGAATTAATCAATAGTTATCAAAAATGGATAGGCTTTTTCTTGGTAATTATATCCATTCCATTGGTGTTATGGGGTGGCAAATCAAAGATTAAGAAGTCTTATAATAAAAGTTCTATGTTGTCAGATGGTACGATAATACCAGCGAAACAGGACATTATCACTGTTTATCACAAGTAAGGATGTAATGAGTTATGGAGGAGTTTTTTAAGAATTATCAGTATACGTTTTCTGCTTTTGGAGCCGTAGGAACCTTATTAGCGGTTATTATTTCCCTATATTTTGGTTATAGGGCATTAAAAACGCAGCAAACTCAAATAAAAGCATTTCTTAACATATACGAGCTTACAGAGCCTAATACTCCTGAGTATCTTGCGGTAAACATTACAAATGTTGGCTTAATAGCCGTTAGTATATCATCTTCGTTTTTCTGCTTTAGGCTGCCATTCTCTACAACGGCATTTTTAGTTATTCCATTAGACTCAGGCAATTCCGATATTAATATTCCAAGCAAATCATACCCTCATAAAATCGAACCAAAACATTGTGAGTTTTTTATTCTTAACACCTTAGATAGTTTAGTGCTTAAAAATATAAAGGGCTGGCTTGTAAATTTCATACGGGCGGAAGTGCATACATCGGACGGCTCTATTTTAAAAGTAAAGGTATCTAAAGATATTAAGAACGAAATAAAAAAAAACTTAAAAAGGTAATGACATGAAAGCAGTAATATTCGCACGTGTATCGTCAAAAGACCAAGAAGACGGTCATTCGCTAGACGCTCAGATTCAGGCTTGTTTTGAGTATGCCATAAAGAAAAGCTTTAAGGTTATTGAGCAATTCAGGGTGGTTGAAAGTTCAACAGCCAGTGGCAGACCTGAGTTTTCCAAAATGGTTGACTTCACAAGGAAGCAAAAGGAAAAAACGGTTGTTCTTTGCTATTGCGTGGATAGGCTGCAAAGGGATTTTGACGAGCAATATCTGGAGCTGCAAAAGCTTCTAAAGCTGGATAAGATAGAAATTCACTATGTTAAAAACGAGTTTATCGAACATAGGGATATGGATAGCTCTGATAAATTCAGGAAAAACCTTGATGTGTTGCTTGCCAATGATTACCGCAATAAAATTTCTGATAACGTCAAAAGAAGTGCAAAGAAGAAGCTTGATGAGGGTACTATTCTTGGTGACTCACCGCTTGGCTATTTGAACAAGCCGAGGGTTGATAAGAAAAAAGAGAAAGTTGAAGTCTATATTGACCCTATGCGTGGGGATTTGGTTAAAAAGATATTTGAGGAATACGCAACAGGCATGTATTCAATGAGTGAGATTCGTGACCTAATACATGAGGAAGGGCTTACAAGCAAAAAGTGCTGTAACATTTCAAAAAGCCAGATTGAGCTTATCCTAAAGAATCCGTTTTATTATGGGTATATGAGATATAATGGCATGTTATATAAACACGTTCACCCTGTTTTAATATCCAAAGAGCTATTTGACGAATGCGAAAGCGTCAGGACTGGCAGGAGGCGCACTAAGTCAAAACGCACTGAAAAGCCTTTTATCTTGAAGGGGCTGCTTAAATGCCAGCATTGCGGTTGTAGCTATAGCCCTGAGTTAAAGAAAGATAAATATGTTTATATGCGCCCTACAAAGAGCCAAGGCGATTGTTCTTATTGCTACCACTTGAATGAAAATAAGATACTTTCTCAAATAGAGGATGTTTTAAAGGGTATGCACATACCAGATAATATTTTGGCTGATTTGAATGATGAGCTAAAGAAAAGCTCAGATAAGGAACATAAACACCAGATTCAGGAAAGTAAAAAACTGCAAGAGCAATACCAGACCATTCAAACTCGCAGTAAAAGAGCCAGAGAGCTATTCTTAGACGCTAATATCTCTAAGTGCGAATATGACGACATGATGACCGACTTGCAAGCTGAGAGGCATAATATAGAGGTTAGGCTGCAAAGGTTATCTGGTGCGGATGATAATTTTAATAAGCAAGTAGGAACAATTTTAGCCCTAGCGTCAAAAGCTCATGAATTATTCAAAAGTTCGGAACTAGAGGAAAAGAGGCGTATTATCACTATTTTATTTCCGAACTTGGAAATGAACGCCGATAAGCTAGTGTTTACGCCACGAAAGCCCTTTGACATGTTCATGAATTTACCTTCACGTCCAGAATGGCTCCCCGGGCAAGATTCGAACTTGCGACCAATTGATTAACAGTCAACTGCGCTACCGCTGCGCTACCGGGGAATATTTAAGAAAAATCTATGGGAAGGCTTTATAACAAATAAAAATTTAATATGCCAGCATTAGTTTTAATAAAATTAAAAAAAATTTCTTTTTCAAAGGCAATTAGGGTCAAAAAGGCTACAAAATTAACTATAACGCTTCGACATTTTCCTTTACAACCGTTTCAAATTTATCAGAATCCCTGTTATATTCATAAAGAGAGGCTTCGGCTATGTTAAAATACCATCCGTGCAGATATAGCTTTTTAGCCTCAACTGCCTCTTTTATAAAAGGGAAGCTCATAAGGTTATCGATTGAAACAAGTACACTTCTTCTTTCGCATAAGCGTAATTGTTCTTCTAACGGAGCATCAGGTAATCTTTCTTTTACTATATTCCTGACACCTGAAATAATATCGACCCAAGGATTTATGAAACTGAAACCCTTTGATGTTTCCTCGCATTTATCTTTCATGGTGTACATGGCATTAACACCGCCGCAATAGCTATGCCCCATAACGATTATATGCTTAACTTTCAGGTGTTTTACGGCAAATTCGATAGCCGAACTCGTACTATGGTGTGTGTTGCATGATTCTTTATATGGAGGCACTATATTAGCCACATTACTGACATTGAATATGTCACCAAGGCTTGAATTAGTGAGTATTGCCGGATTTACCCTTGAATCACTGCATGAAATAAACATAACCTGCGGCTTTTGATATTTTGATGCCCACTCTCGGTATTCTTCAAACTCTTTACCGAAATATTTTTTACGGAACTCTTTATGTCCTGCTATAAGTCTCTTATATATTTCCATATTTTCTCCAAAAAAACTAAATACGCAAAAACAATTGTATAGTATTTCCAAAATTTATTGAAAATTGTCATCCTCGCCTCCGTGCGAGGATCTTCTGTCAATTAAAACAGATCCCCCTATAATTTTCTACGAAAATTCGGGGGATGACATTGTCATTAAAAATTAGAAACGCTATAATCATATTATAAAATAAAAAATCTGCTGCCGACTATATATTATAAATAATCAATATTTGCATTAAAAAACGGTAATATTTTGAATTAAATTTAATCTCAAGCTATCTTATCTTTAATATCCTCAAAGCTAAGAGGTTTACCTTTCTTAAGATTACTTGCCGCTGTTTTTCCTATTATTTGTTCATAATATTTAGGAGCAAGTCCATATCCGGGACGAATGCGTCTTATGTTATCCTCGGAAAATCTGTCACCTTCTTTTATATCTTTAGACACATATATTGAACGTCTAAAAACCGTATTGTTCTTCTCATTTTCTGAAACTCCATATTGCACCCTCCCCAAACTTTGCCACGCTTTTTTAGTTTCCACAACCAGACTTTTCAATTCATTCGGTTCTAAGGAAAATGCCGAATCAACACCTCCATCGCTACGTTTTAAAGTAAAATGCTTTTCAATAACGGTAGCCCCTAAAACCGTAGCGGCAACAGGAACGCCTATTCCGTGCGTATGATCCGAAAGACCGACTTGTACACCATATTTCTTACGCATATCCGGTATGGTGTTCAAATTCGCATCTGAAGCCGTTGCAGGATAAGCACTTGTACATTTAAGTAGTATAAGGTCTTTCCCGCCTGCTTGTTTAAATGCATCGACTGCGTCTTTTATCTCTTCTTCACTTGCCATTCCGGTCGATATAATTACAGGCTTACCTGTTACTGCCACTTTCTTTATAAGCGTTACATCAGCACACTCAAACGAAGCTATCTTATAGCACGGAGCATTCAACTCCTCTAAAAAATCCACTGCCGTTTCGTCAAACGGTGAGCTAAAAGCTATAATTCCACATTTAGCTGCCTTATCGAATATTGCTTTATGCCAGTCCCAAGGCGTATGTGCCGTTTCATATAGCTTATATAATGAGGTTCCTTTCCACAGTGACTTTTCATCTGCTATAAAGAACTCACCGTCATTGATATCAAGGGTCATAGTATCGGCGGTATATGTCTGTATCTTAATAGCATCAGCTCCGGCTTTAGCCGCCTCTTCCACTATTTCCAAGGCTCTTTCTAACGACCGGTTATGATTGCCCGACATTTCGGCAATTATGAAAGGAGGGTTATTCTCGCCTATTATTTTATCGGCAATCCTTATTTGTTTGTTCATTATTTTTATACCGTTTTTAACCACAAACTTTTGTTTTCCGACTCACTTATAACACAAAATCCCGTATCTGCAAATATTTGCTTTGATGCCTTATTTTCATGTAAAATCTCAGCGTTTATTTCTTTTATATTATTTCTATTTTGCTTTAACCAATTGATGGACGATATTAGCAACGGCAACCCCCAACCTTTATTATGCCACCCTAAAATCAGGTATATCGATATAAGCGACTTATCCCCCGTATAATCGAACCTTACCACTCCGATCTCGGCATTGTCCGAACTTGCAATTAACAAATCGCTATCTTCGGATTTAACTATTTTTTCAAACCAGCGACAATGGGATTCATAGCTGAATTTTTTACCGTCATTTGAGTAATTTCTATTTATTTCAGAATTTCTCCGGTTATATATATTCTCACAGTCACTATCTGAAGCCTTGCGAATATTTATCAAAAGGCTAAAGATATGTGCCGCTACTTTTTTAGCACCCCTTCCGTCAACCAGTCTACGCCCTTCTTCAGATACGAACTTACGCCATTTTTTATCTTTTATTACTTCATTAAGGCAGGATTTAAAATTTTCAGGGTTATAGTCTTTTGCCGTCCCGACATATTTTACCAGACCTTCTTTAGCCATATCCTCACATATTTTTGTCTGGTTATCTGCTATTGAAATAATTATACTAGGCAGCCCCACAGCCATCCGCTCCCAACTCGTAGAGCCTCCGGCACCTATGAAGAGGTCTGCCTCACACATCAATTTTGCCATATAATCAATCTGCTGACGGTATGTAAAATTAGTATTATTATCGCATATCTGCCTGATAGCATGTTTATTCTTACCGTAATTACCGGTTACTACATTTACATTTATATGTTTATATTCCTCTTGTGCAAGCACCTCCAGAACATTACGGGTAACATTGTCTGCATCACTGCCTCCGAATGACACAAGGATACTTTCCACTTTATCTTTTACAGGTGCTTTTTCGGTTACTTTAAACTCATCACGAAGTAGTGCGTATGATGTTCCTAGGAGCTTTACACATTTATTATCCACTAAACTGTCATAGCGTGTTTTTGAATCCACATAGAAATTCTGATCATGCAATATATCGCAAAAATGTTTTCGGTTTGCAAGGTCGTCAATAACCATGATATGTTTTACCATACCCTTAAATTGTTTTTCCCATTTGCGATCTATACCGTAATGGTCGGCTATAAGGAAATCTACCTCTCCTAATCCATTTATTATATTTTCCGTGTACTTGGCATCTTTTAGAGAATGTTCCGACGAAAACGGTTTCCCGTGGATATACTCATGCCCTACATCGGGCAAAACCTCTACCCTACATTTACCCGAAGTATCTTCAATAAATTGTTTTATATCTTTTGATTCATCGCTTAATATGAAAGTTACCGATGCTTTTCCCAAAAGCTCTTTTGCAAGGCTAATACAACGCATAACATGTCCTATGCCTGCTTTACCGTTTCCGTCAGTCCTGAAAACTATATTCTTTTTCACGTCCGCACCTTTTACTTTTTCCCGCTTTTATAACCGAATCTGAGAAAGCTCAAAAACG
Source organism: Pseudomonadota bacterium (assembly GCA_027620075.1). Classification (NCBI taxonomy): domain Bacteria; kingdom Pseudomonadati; phylum Pseudomonadota; species Pseudomonadota bacterium. Next base: position 14,178 of record JAQCEY010000014.1, read on the forward strand.
GAGCCGTCATCAAGACGGCAGTACAATATCATTAATACAAAAAATCCTTCAACTTATCGATTATATATTCTTGTTCGGTGTCTGTCATTTTAGGAAACACGGGAAGAGAAATGCATGATTGATAGAACTTCTCTGCCATTGGACAATAGCCGCTCTTAAACCCGAGTTTTCGGTAATATGGCTGTTGATATATAGGGATATAGTGAACATTGACACCTATACCTGCTTCCCGCAACTTATCGAACAGTTCCTTACGGCTTATATCCGAATCGTCACTTATCCTGACAACATATAAATGCCATGCACTTTTAGCATCAAGTATAGGCAAAATAAGCGGGAGTGCTGAAAGTTTATCGTTATACACCGCTGCTATCCGGTATCTTCTATGTATAAAATCTTCCAGCCTGTTCATCTGGCTAATACCCAGAGCCGATTGAATGTCCGTGATACGGTAATTATAGCCTAAGTGAAGCTGCTGATAATACCAATCCCCTTCACTTTGCCCTTTCATAAGCGACTTATCCCTTGTTACCCCGTGAGTAATTAACATACTTACTTTTTTTGCTAATTTTTCATCATCGGTAAGTATCATACCGCCTTCACCTGTGGCTATAGACTTTACCGGATGAAAGCTTAATGTTGTGGCATCACTGTATTTGCCGCAACCTATATGTTCGCCGTTTTCATATCTGCCGCCCAATGCGTGTGCGGCATCTTCTATTACCTTAAAATCATATTCGGCGGCAAGCTCTGATATTCTTTGCATATCGCAAGCCGTTCCTGAAAAATGCACCACTATTACAACGTCAGGTATTTTGCCATGTTTTTCAGCTTCTTTTAATTTTTCTTCTAATTTATTTACATCAATATTTCCTGTTTTTATGTCTATATCGACAAAATCAACATCCGCACCTACATATAAAGCACAGTTAGCGGAAGCCACAAAACTTAATGGAGAAGTCCAGACAAGGCAGCCTTTCTCTATGCCCATAGCCATTAAAGAAACATGCAAAGCGGCCGTGCCGTTAGCCACAGCAACGGCATTTGCCGCACCGCAGAAATCTTTTACCGATTCTTCAAATTGTTTTATAGCAGGACCGGTAGTTAAAAAATCAGAACGCAAGACTTCTACCACCGACTTAATATCATCTTCGTTTATATCTTGCCTGCTATACGGAATATATTTCATTTACCTGATTTCCCTTCTCTTGCTTTATTATTCTTTGGATTCAATTACCCAACTTTTTTTGTTCTATATTCCGATTAATATTAATAAGTTCAGGATGTTTTTTAAATAATCTCAAAATATCCTCATATTCGAAATTATTATTTTCAGCATATAGGTAACTATATATCCGTTCAATCAAATCCAGATCTTCGGGAGTATCAAGCGTCCACCTATATATGCTATTGTCCCGTTTGTCCTTATAATGCAATATGTCGAACTCATGCTCATTCTGATAAACATATGGAGTAACATGTTCTTTTTCATAATCTTTAGCAGCATTTTTATAGGTCTTTTCCAACGTTTCAAAACCGAATATCTCAATATCCAGTCCCCTTGGGAAGGTGCGCTCTATGGTATTGCTTAAATAGTCAGGTTTTTTATCCAGATATTCCGCAATCATTTTTGTAAGTAATCCACCGGAGATAACAGGACAGTCCGATGTTACCCTTATTATATTTTTAGCATTGAATTTTTTTGCCGCATCATAATAACGGCTTAAGACATCGTCACTGCTTTCCCTTGAGTAATCGACACCTATCCTTTTACATTCTGCTACTATTGCGTCATCAACGCCCAATTCGGTAGTCGCAACAACAACTTTATCTATAAGAGGACAAGTCGACACCCTTTTTACCACATGACCCAATACGGTATTATCGCACAATGCAAGCAATACTTTTCCCGGTAGTCTGGTCGAAGACATTCTAGCCTGAATTATAGCAACGATATCGTTATGCGGCATCATCCCAGATATTCCTTTTTTTCCATCCGTCTTTATCTTTCCACCAAACCCTTGTGTCACGGAAAGTATCGGAAATATTATCGAACTCTTCTTCAGTCATTCCCGTATATTCGAGCCACCTTTTCAGGTCTTTGGGTTTAACATGGTCATAATGCCGGATAAGTTCTATTGCTTTATCTCGGCTCATATTACCGCTACGCACATCTTTAGTGGCGTGGTCGGTGCATCTGCCGTAACCGAACTTTATATATTTCAAATAATCATGCACCCCGTTCTCATGTATATCATCTAAGTTTGACATGTTCCTGTATGTACGGTCAAACTGCTCATTTGAAGTTTCAAAGCCATACTCTTTTATTACCGTCTTGGTATGCTCGTTTGCTTCCCAATAGGTAAAGTTACTTAAGTAAACCCCACGCAGGTCAAGGTCATATATTTCCTGATCTGTCGGGTACTGATAAATATACATATCGCTTTGTTTAATATCTTCCAAACCTACCATATAGTTCCAGTCATAGCCTCTGCTATAATGCTCAAGACGGCTTCTATATGTCCATTCAACAAAATCATTCATGGAGAATTGTCCGCATAAGTCCTGATAACCGTGTTCTCCCCATATCACGGTCGGAATTTTATGTAGGGCGGCAATTTTCATAGGAGTCGTACATATACCGATATGTCCGTGCCAGTTCATATCACCCATTATCTTCAAACCAAGCCTGTTTAGTTTTTTTAAAACGGTGACACTAGGCTGATATATAACGTGGTCTACATCAAAGACCTCTTTCATGCGGAGAAGGTTGCGCTGCCCTACTTCACTGTAGTTATTCCCGTAATATGTTACCAATAACGGCTTATATCCGAGAACATTTTTTATGTAATGCGTCTGAAAGTAACTATCCTTACCGCCACTTACCCCGATAACGCAATCAGGACGGCTGCCGTCCTTACATCTTCCTCTTTCAATAATATCTATTAGTATTTGCTTACGCTCCTCCCATTCTGATGCCGTTATATCCCGCTTATTGCCGGAAGTGCGACAGCCCATACACACTCCCTCATCATCGAAAGACATAGGAGCGGCATTTACCGCAGGATACACACATGAGCTACACCAACCTGCCGATTTGCCGATAATATTGCTATACTCACTTCTAATTTCTGCAGAAGCGGTATTTATCACTTGTGCTTTAGACATTCTTTTGGCAAGACGTTCGTCCCTTTGGTTTAAATCGTATTCCGGCTCTCTCGGGAACCATTTGCTATCAAGCCTGACTTGCCTCATATTGATTCCGGCGTCGATACATTCTTTTTTAGCAAACGGGTAGCTAAGTTCAAAGAAGTGGAAAATATTAGCTGCCGATACGGCACTTGCGTTACCTTCTTTTATGCCTTTTACAAAATCATTATAAGTACCTACACCGCCACACGCTATTACGGGTATTGAAACGCTATCTGAAACCAGTTTAATAAGCTCAAGGTCATAGCCGGTTCCCGTACCGTCTCGATCAATTGAATTTAGGAATATCTCGCCTGCACCATAATTTTCGACTTCTTTAGCCCATCTTACGGGGTCTAACCCCGTGGCGTTCTTACCGCCATTTATGTAGACTTCCCTTTTGCCGTCTTCATGTTGCAGTACATCTATATTGACCACTATGCACTGCGAACCGAAATCTTTTGCACCTTGTTTTATAAGTTCGGGGTTTTGTACCGCCCCTGTGTTGATAACACATTTATCCGCACCTTTTGCAAGCCTGATCTTTATATCTTCAATGTTTCTGATACGCCCGCCGAATGCTAAGGGCATAAAACATACTTCCGATATTTGTTTTAACACGTCCAATGAAGTAGAGCCTTCATATTTTACATGCATATCGTCACGACGCAAATCGTGATAATCATCATCACTGATATCAAGCAGGATAAGCTCGTCAACATTCCAATTTGACAGCCTGTGTATTGTACTTACAGGATTACCTATTATCTGGTGGGTCTTGAAAAGCTGGCTTCTGACTATTAGCCCGTTCTTCAATAATATACATGGAATTAGTCTTGGACGAATCATATTACCCTTTTTTCATTCATTGTAATCTCGGATTTATTCCGGAATCTTCTAATTAATTAAAATAAGATCTTCCTATAATTTTACTACAAAGAATTCCGATGATTACATTAATAATTATTATAAAAAAACTAACAAATATTGTTTGTATATTTTGCAAACCTGTCAAGAAGCTCCAAACCCGCATCCTGACTTTTTTCAGGGTGGAATTGTACTCCGAATATATTATCCTGTTCGATAGCAACGGTTACTTCACCACCGCCATACTCTATTGATGCGGCAACAGCATTTGAGTTAGCACATTGCAAATGATAACTATGTACATGGTAAAAAGAGGAAGTGGTATAATCACCATGAAATATAACCCCTTCTTTTTTAGCCGATACATCGCACCACCCTATATTCGGAACTTTGTAATCTTTGTTATCGGGATTTAATTTTACAACATTCCCCTTTATAAGACCGAGACCCTTGTGTCTACCGTGTTCTTCCGAATTTTCAGCTAGAAGCTGCATACCCAAACATATTCCTATTATCGGGGTTCTCTCCTCAATAACCTTGCTCTTTATTATATCGGCAAGGTTATTTTCATTTAAACCGGTCATACCTTTTTCAAAGGCAGCTACGCCGGGTAGTACCAACGCCCTCGCTTCTTTTATCTTTCGTACATCATCTGTAAGGATAGTATCAACGCCTATTCTTTTGAATGCGTTGATAATGGAATTAAAATTACCTGCTTTTGTATCGATTATTGTCAGCATAGTTAGCCTACTCTTTTACCGGCGATCAACTGCTCGTGATTATCATCACTATGGATTGCTTTTAACTCTTCCACGGTCAGGAAATGCTCGTTTTTACCGGAATTATACTCAAAGTTCTTTGCTACCTTCGTACCCTCTTCGTTTTTGGCATTTTTCTTATAATCAATATCACCGAAGATGTCTATGGTAGGCATAATTGTATAATGATCTTTAAAATCAATTGTTATATGTGCCGTATCGGCAGGACACATAACCTCATGCATTTTTTCGCCCGGTCTTATGCCTATGATTTTTGTCTTAACATCAGGTGCGACGGCAGCAGCTAAGTCCATAATATTTACGGAAGGTATTTTAGGAACAAATATCTCACCGCCATGCATACGGGAAAAAGCATCGAAAACGAACTTCACCCCGTCGTCCAAAGATATCCAGAACCTTGTCATTTCAGGATCCGTAATAGGAATTTCTTCTGCACCTTCTCTCACCAGCTTTTGGAAGAACGGCACGACAGAACCACGTGAGCCTATAACGTTACCGTATCTTACAACTGAAAAACGCGTAGGACCGTTTCCTACAAGATTATTGGCAGCTACGAACAGCTTATCGGAGGCTAACTTGGTAGCACCATAAAGGTTAGCCGGGTTTGCAGCCTTATCTGTAGACAATGCAACTACTTTTTTAACTTTATTATCGATACAGGCACGAATAACGTTCATACCGCCGTCAATATTTGTTTTGATACATTCTGTAGGATTGTATTCGGCGGCCGGAACTTGTTTTAATGCAGCGGCATGAATAACATAGTCAACACCGTTAAACGCCCTTTGCAGCCTATCTGCATCACGTACGTCACCTATAAAATATCTCATGCACGGAGCGTTGAATTCCTGACTCATTTCATATTGTTTTAATTCGTCACGGGAGAATATTATAAGTCGTCTGGGTTTGTATTTTTCAAGTATAAGTTTTGTAAATTTTCTACCGAAGGAACCGGTTCCTCCGGTGATAAGGACATCTTTATCATTAAACATTTAGGTAACCTACAGTACGGTTTTTCATTATCTTTGCGAATCAGGAAAACGATAAATACTACATTTGCTTAAAAAACACAATTATTTTGTGCTTTTTAGCCTCAAGGCAATGTAAAAAAATTTATAATCTATTAACCGAAACCACCCTTTTTCCTTGCCGTTTTTGTACCGTTACCTTCAGTGATACTCTCTGCCCAAGTAACCTCTGCGGGTCTTTTGTTATTTTTTGTATATGTTTGAACGGTTTTGCCCGATATACTTTCTATCATGCTTACAATACCGTTATCCGTACCTCTTGCCTTTAATTTTAAAGGTTCGTTACGATGCAAAAATTCAGCGAATCGTTTTGCCGATGATTCTGTTAGTTTTGAACCCGATATATCAACGCTTTGCAAAGAGCCGCCCGTTCTTGATAGGGACGTACCGAAAATTGCTGCCGACATATCGTTATTAATAGCCCCTCCTAAATCTATATGTTTCAAAGAGCCGCTATTGGCTAAATGGTCACCTAAAAGTACTTTTGCGTTCTGACTAAGATTTTCTCCCGGAACGGTCAGAGATACTATGTCTTGATTTTTTTTTAATCCTTTAATTATATACTTCATTAGCTGAGGGCTTATTTCCCCTAGGTAATCTACTTTTTCACCGTTTTGATATTCCAGCAGGTTCAATTCACCTTTTTTATTTATTGCGGCATCATAATTTGATACGGCTTTTTCTATACCGTACATATAATTAAGGTTATCGGTCAAATCTACAATCGCCTCAAGAGCCATTGCATTTTTTATAGAAAAAATAACATCCTCTTGAGAAGATTTCTCTTTTAAATTTTGAGGCATTTTACGTTCTCTCCTAATAAGTTAACAAAGAAGACGTTTGTTAACTTATTAGGTGTTTATTCGCAAGGAATTCTTTACGCCTTTCCTCAGAACGCTAGGTTGAAACGTCAAAATGAGCAAGGAAGCGACGCTAACAAGCTGAGTTTATTTAACTGACGGCAGCTACCGTATAAAAGGGGATACTTCCATAAGGGACGTAAATAGAAGGCTTGACCGGAACTTGCCTGATGAAGAGGCTAACACTATGGCAGGTCTTATAATACATGAATCAGAATCAATACCCGAAATAGGTCAGGAATTCCAATTCTACGGCGTTAAGTTCAAAATAGATCGTAAAAAGAATAACCAGATAACCGGCATAGTGGTCAGTAAACTGCCGAAGAAAAAAGGTAAGTAATCCCGACTAGCAGATAAGATAAGTTTTTATATATCTTGGATACTATGGTCAAGCCATAGTAGGGCAGGTATTATACCTAGCCCGAATGGGTAAATACTCCTTCCTGCAGAGGGGAAAAAGAAGAAGAGGTAATAACTTGCTTGCCCGTACAAGAATTTCTGTTTTTTCCTTATAAATAAAGTCTAAAATATGAGTATATAATAGGTTCAATATGAGTATATCATTGAACCTATCCGGAGCCTGTATGCAAGAAAAACATTATAAAATAGACAATAGATGTTAACCCGCATGCAATAATGACCCACTTGATGGGTTAATCTGCGTTCAAAACTGACCCACCTTATGGTGGGTTTTTTGTTATGTAGTTGATCCATTATTATCAACCTATACTGTTGTTATTTTAACCGATAACAGGAGTAATAATTTGGAGATG
>JAQCEY010000015.1 GCA_027620075.1 Pseudomonadota bacterium
ATTAACAGCGAGTATGAGGAAAATAATGAGGCTGAAATTGAGATAAGGCAGAACAAATATCTGAATAATCGGATTGAAGGAGACCATAGGTTTATCAACTAAAGAAGCTACCAGCCTTTTTGCTGATTCAAAAAATACTAAAGTAGCTGGAATTTCTTTTAATTTTGCCAGTGCATTTTGTCTGGATAGCATTTTAGAAGGCAAAAATCCTTCAAATAAAAATCTGTCTGTTGGCAATCCTGATAAGCAAAGAGCAGTAGAAACTGATGATGCCCCTGGGATGGCGGTTATTTTGATGTTGGCGTTCCTAGGCTGTGTTAGGCTGTGTTAACAAATTATCTTCTGTATATGTATAAAAGACGCATGCAATAAATGATAAAAATGTTGAGTCCAGCTTGTCATAACGTGGAATAACCAATCGCTTTGTCATACTCGCCCTTAGAATAATATGCTAACCCTAGGTTATTCCTTGCTCTTGCAACACTAGGATGCCCATCGCCATAACTCTTTAAATTATTCGCCAGTGATAAGTCATAATAAACTGTGGCTGTGGCAATAGTTTTGCGGTTTAGCGTAGCTGTCCTTCATGCTGTCCTAAAATATCTTGGATTACTGCATTATTCTTGCGTTTTGCATGACTCAAAGCAGTTCTTCCTCGCCAATCTTTTATGTCCTTATTAGCTCCGGCCTCAAGAAGAACTCGAACTATATCACCCATTTCTTTGCTTACAGCCTTTGACAATGGAGTTCTTCGGTCGAATCTTGAAACTCCATTTATAATCTTATCTCTATTAGAAGCATCACTTTTTTCTATTAAGAATTTAACTGCATCAACTTTACCAGTTTGAGCCGCATGATGCATTGGCGTATAGCCCCTATTATTTTTTGCAGTGACAAGGGTAGCATCTTTTCCATACAGAAACTCCATCGCATCAACTTTACCATTATAAGCCGCATGATGCATTGGCGTAGAGCCTTGTGCGTCTTTTGCATTAACAAGGGTAGCATCTTTTCCATACAGAAACTCCATCGCATCAACTTTACCAGTTTGAGCCGCATGATGCATTGGCGTATAGCCTTGTGCGTCTTTTCCATAAAATTTCGTTTCAGATAAAGCTCCTATTAGCTCTTTAATCTCTTCATTTGTTCCACCACCTCTTATGATAGCATGCAAAAGATACTCTGATTTTTTTTCTGGATTTTTTAGATATTCGGCGTACTCTTTAACGCCACGATTTCTAATATCCTCAGTATTAATACTTCTACTACAGTAAAACTCACATCTATCTCTTATTCTATCTATTATTCCAGAGTATTTTTTGTCATTATTTTTAATAAAATTTAGTTTCTCCAAACCATTGTCAACCCCTTTTTCTCCTCCACCTCCCAACTCGTGCAATGCTTTTATTACCATAGCAGGTTTATTATCTAGTAATTCCTCAGAGAAAATAAACAACACCATTAATGCCGCTTCTTGCTCAATATTTTCAATTTTACCGCTACTGGATGTATAAGCTTTATTAACTTGCTCTACTACCCACTTCTTTCCTGCATTTCTAGATAATTTTTCCAAATCTGGAATATCAGTGTTGTTTTTCTCTGGCTTTAGCCAATCAACATTCGAAGCAGTGTTGTCACCGAAAGCATATTTATTCAGGCTATCTGACATACAGTCGGCAACTTTTGTACTTACTCTATTATTTAACTCATCATTATTTTCAATCTTACCATCTGCTTTTTTTAACCGTTTGATTTTATAGCTATCATCATAGAAACTCTTCAGCACTTCATCAACTTTTATACCCCATGGTTTTAAATATTGTTCTTGCCTTGCAGGAGCAATCAATATCCCTTTTTCTGGATCATTATCGGTAATGCTAGACTGAGATTCAGTTAGAATCCTTTCTTGAGTTTTGCTAAAAAGATTGTTAGTCGTAGAGGTGTAGGCACTCCATACATTTGACGCAGACATACTAGACAATGGTGTTCGGTAAAACGAGTCAACTTCCAGTATTTTATTTTGATCCACACCCATAAGATAATCTATAGCTGGATTAATGTGAACCTGATTTCCTCTTAAAACATTCTTTGTAGACTCAAGATATAATTTTTCCTTAATTTCTTGATAACCAGCAGTTAGTGCTTGAGCTTGGGGCGAATCCAGTTGTCTTTCTGCTTCTAGGATTCTATTTTTTGTTCCACCAACACAAGCATATTCACTTGCTTGCTTAGAGGGGAACATACCTAAAGCTGTTTTTGCTTCTTCCTTACGACCAGTTTCAGATTTTTCTGCAACATTATTCATAAAACTAGTGAACAGCTTCATGAACCCTTCATGTTCTCCATTTGTGTCGAACTTCTTGTTACGCAGATCTTTATGTAACAATCCTTCAGGTTTTATAGCATTAATAGTTTGTTGAAGTGAGGAATCACTTGCCGCATCCCTTCGTTCTTCTCGCGAAAATGGCGAGTCATTAGAATTTAAATATTCTACATACTTCCCTAGAGTTTTTCCAATTTTGTCTTGAATATCACTGGTATTTTCGGAAGATTCTGAACGCCATATCTCGCTCGCCTCCTTAATGGTTTTAGGAAGCTCCTTTACTATCGCTTCTCCAGTATCATATCGACTTTCAAGTTCTGTAATTACAGCCTGACGTACAGTCAGCATTTGCCATTTTCCATTTTCCATAAAATTATATGCAATATCAATATACTGTGATTGTATACTTTTCTGGTGTAATTTACAAGAGATGATTAATATCTTAACTAATTGCTGATTTTTATATTTTTATGTTTTCATCCCATTCAATTTCCGAAGGCAATTATAGGGTAATGACGTTTTTTCTTTATTAAACGAATTGTCCAGCCGATGCTGGGATTTAAATCATTTGCAAGTGCCAGAATAACAATAGCAGGAATAGAAACAGTGAATATGATCAGAAAAAACCAATTAAACACCACAACAAATAAGCAAAGTAATTACTACCAATTTACTTCACTAATCGCAACTGAAAAGCCAGCAAAGCCCAAGGATATATTTCCACGAAATTCGTCAACAGATGCGACAGAGCCCAATCAGGTGCTATTGCCTGTGACGATCAAATATTTGAAGGATTGTTTGGGGTGTTTAATGATAGCCTTCCCGATGGCTGGGGGCGTTTATTGCTTGACCGGAGTTTGCGCAAACATGGCATTGCACCTGAGCAACTCACGGCATTGGATCGCCTGACGCATGTTGGCAAGAACGGTATGGGCGCATTATGCTATGAGCCTGATTCTAGTGCAAAGGAATTAGAAAAAGAATCTCTCAATCTGGATAGGCTTGCTCAAGAAACGTAAATGGTGCCGGAGGGCGAGGCAGAGGATGTGTTTCCGGAGCTGTGGGAGCTTGCCAGCTCTTCGGCAGGTGCTCGCCCAAAGGTGATGGTGGGTGTCAGCGCGGATAAAAAACACATTATTCATGGTCATCAGGAATTGCCGGAGGGATATACGCACTGGCTAGTGAAATTTGCTTCAAGCTCAGATGCAAAAGATATAGGTGCGGTGGAGCATGCTTACAGCCTTATGGCAAAAGCGGCCGGCGTGGTTATGCCTGAAACGCATTTATTTCCAGCTAAGAAAGGCAAGGGTTATTTTGGTGTAGAGCGCTTTGATCGTGTAGGCAATCAGTGCATACATATGCTAGCTTGTGCGGTCTGCTTCATGCTGATCATCGCCTGCCATCACTTGATTATGAAGCGTTGCTGCGAGCTAGTATGAAACTGACTAGAAATGTTAAAGAACTGGAAAAAATGTTCCGGCTTGCTGTGTTTAATGTGTTTGTGCATAACCGTGATGATCACTCCAAGAATTTTGCCTATCTGATGCAATCTGATGGCACATGGAAAACGGCGCCTGCTTATGACCTTACATTTTCCAGCGGTTCTGGTGGCGAGCAAAGTATGACCGTGATGGGGGAAGGCAAAGCACCCGGTAAAAAGCATCTGCTGGAGTTGGCGAAGAAGTTTGATATTAAACACGCACAAGCGATCATCGATGAAGTACAAGACGGACTTTCCAGATGGTCGGAAGTTGCAGATGAAGCGGGAGTAAGTTCCGGCACTGCAAAGCAGATAGGTAAGGTGATCATGAGCTAATGCTTGAAATGGTTATATTTCAAATTGCTCTATGATACAATTTACCGCTGGGTAAATACCAATAATGCAGTCAATTCATAAAATGGAGAGACATGTATAAAACTTAAGTCCGGCATCACACCTCCTTCATCGACCTAAATGCTAGGCGAATCTGTTTTTCGGTTTCAATAACGGCAAATAGCACTATACCAATTCCTACAATCAGCACGCCGTACCGGAATGGAATGGCCTCCGTGGCGAATATCTTTTGCAGTGGCGGTAGATAGGTAATGGCAAACTGTGCCATTGTGATAACAATCACGGTTGCCCACACTATCTTTGTTCCACGCACCGCTTTCCATGTAAGTGATGTGCTGTAGATATTACGGATAAAAAACAGATAAGAGATTTCCATCACCACCAATGTGTTTAATGCCATAGTGCGGGCAAGCTCAATCGTATACCCTTGCTGTGTTGCATAAAAATAAATACCGAACACGCCGCACAAAAAAAGCAGGGAGTTAAATACGATCTGCCGGACTAGTTCGCCGGTCAGTAGCGACTCATGACGCGGACGCGGCGGACGGTGCATGGTATTTTCTTCTGTTGGTTCAAATGCCAATGCAATACCTAGTGTCACAGTGGTAATCAGATTCACCCACAGAATCTGGATAGGCGTAATCGGCAATGTCATACCGAGGAGTAGTGCAACGATAATGGTCATCGCCTCTCCGGCACTAGTCGGCAACGTCCAACTAATCACCTTTTTGATATTATCATATACGGTACGCCCTTCTCGCACAGCAGCAGCGATAGAGGCAAAGTTGTCATCTGCCAGCACCAGATCTGCTGCCTCCTTGGCCGCTTCACTGCCTTTTTTTCCCATTGCGATACCTGCGTCAGCACGCTTAAGTGCAGGAGCATCGTTCACTCCGTCACCCGTCATTGCTACCGTCATACCATGCGATTGCAATGCCATCACCAACCGCAGCTTATGCTCCGGACCGGTACGAGCAAAAATATCGCATTCTAGCACGGCTTGACGCAGAGATGCATCGTCCATACGATCCAGATCGGTGCCTGTGAGTATCTTGTCGGGGTTCTTTAGACCCACCTGCTTACCGATAGCAGCGGCAGTCTTGGCATGATCGCCGGTGATCATCTTCACTTGAATACCTGCACCGTGACATTCGGTCACTGCTGCAATGGCTTCCGCACGCGGCGGGTCGATCATCCCCGTCATGCCGAGAAGTGTTAGTGTACCCTCGACATCGCTATGCTCCAATACCGTATGTTCAGGCTTTGTGGATTTCACTGCAAATGCCAGTACTCGCTGACCAAGTGCCGCAATACTTTCCGCTTGGTCATTCCAGTAAGATATATCTAGCGGTTTAGTTTTACCATTGGCATCACGCTGATTCTTACACATAGCCAGAATCTGCTCCGGTGCACCTTTGACAAATACAAATGCCTCTCGTTCATGGTTATGATTCAGTGTTGCCATAAAACGATGCTTGGCATCAAACGGAATGGCATCGGTTCGTGTCCACTCTTCCTGTTCCTTTCGTGCCTGCATATCCATTTTTCCGGCAAAGGCCAGCAATGCCCCTTCCATCGGATCGCCTTCTACGACCCACACTCCTTCATGCCGGTGCAGTGCCGCATCGTTACAAAGCACAGCAGCACGAGCAAGCTCTTCCAAAACGTTGTGTTCGGAAGGAGAAACGTCCGTATCTTCGAGTTTTAATACGCCTTTCGGTTCATAGCCATCGCCTTCCAGTGCAAATAAATGCCGGTGAGTTATAACCGATGCGACCATCATTTCATTGCGGGTGAGCGTACCGGTTTTATCGGTACAAATTACGGACACAGAGCCAAGAGTTTCAATAGCAGGTAAACGGCGAACAATAGCATTTCGCCGAGCCATCGCCTGCACGCCGACTGCCAGTGTAATAGTGAGTACGGCGGGAAGTCCCTCAGGAATGGCAGCGACCGATAACCCGACTACAGCCATGAACATTTCGGTAAAATCGTATTGAAAGATAAAATAGCCGAAAGCCAGTAACAACGCAGCGATAAGAAGAATAAAAACGGTCAACCATTTTGCGAATACGCCCATTTGTCGGACGAGCGGCGTTGTAAGCATTTCCACTTCCGACAGCAGGCCGCTAATCCGCCCAATTTCGGTACTACCGCCGGTAGCCACCACCACGCCCTTTCCTTGACCGCTTGTAACCAGCGTACCGGAAAAAACCATGCAGGAGCGGTCACCCAACGGTACATTCGCTTTAACAGGCTCAATATGTTTTTCAACAGGAACAGACTCACCCGTCAGAATGGCTTCCTGCACGCTCATGCCATGTGCGGTTAGTAACCGCAAATCAGCAGGCACTTTATCGCCCGCTTCAAGCAGTACGATGTCTCCGGGTACTAACCGATCACCTTCAATACTGATCCGCTCACCACCCCGAATAATATTGGCATGAGGTGCCAACATATGACGGATAGCATCCATCGCTTTTTCTGCTTTACCCTCTTGTATGAAGCCGATGATAGCGTTAGCAACCACCACAGCCAGAATCACAGCAGTATCAATCCAATGATCTAGCAAGGTCGTAATAACGGCAGAGCCGATTAGCACGTAAATAAGGATGTTATGAAAATGCATGACAAAGCGTATGAAGGCACTACGCTTTTCCGCCTCCGGCAGACGATTAGCACCATATTCGGCCAGCCGCTTTTCTGATTCGCTACGGTCGAGTCCGTTCTTGGATGATCTCAGCTCCTTAAGAGCGGAATCAGTTGATAGGTCGTGCCATATAGTCTGAACCTTTTCTGTTGTTTCTTTTTCCATAACCAACCCCCATTATTGTTATACCCTTAACGGAGAAACAAAACCATTGGGCTTACGGGCAATGCTTAGTGCTTGTTTTAGTGCATCCGTTTCATCCGTCATTCCTTGACTAACAAATAAAATATTATAAAAATTTTGCATACCTACATCTATATTTAACTATTTTTGCTGCACTCTGTTTTGCGAGCCGACCCCCAATCTTTTTTGACGAAAGCACCAAGTGCCGGCAAAAATTACTGCCAAAGATATCACCCCTATAGAAAATACAGGAAATAATATAAACCACAAGAAATGTCGGTGCATTTGTAGTAAATTAGCATGGAGTGGTTATGATTTCTTGAGGAACTCACTAATATGTCCGGTTGAGCCACGTGTGCGGCCACTTGCCGGAGCGAGCAAATCACCTTGTACTATAGTGTTCGCTTGAAGCATTTTGCGGTTTTCTGCGGATTTAAACCCTCCGACCTGAACTTTTTTACATTTATTTTGCTTCTTGTAACGGCGTTCTGATAATCATCCTGAAGGCGTTTTTGTGTAACATTCCCTCAAAGAAAATCAAATATTCAAACTGCCCTAAGTTTTATAGAAAACCCGAAGATACTCCGGCATTCAGGCAGCACGGAACACCAAAGAACCCTATTAAACTCGCTTTTAGTGATAATCTCAAATATTGCAAAAAAGATGGTTTTCAAACTCGCAAAAAGGCTTACCCCTTCTTGCGTACAGGGCAATTTAGTGACGGTAAGTACGAAATGGTGGGCCTGGGAAGACTTGAACTTCCGACCCCCGCCTTATCAGAGCGGTGCTCTAACCAACTGAGCTACAGACCCATCCTTTAACATGAAACAAACATATGCCTCACGAAGGTTAGTTTTTCTATATAAACATTCGTTACTTGTCAAAGGAATTTTTACAAAAGATGCGGTAGTGTTCATTATATATAGATTTTGTCATAGGAGAATTTATTTCAGTACCTATTTTTGTCATATTTGAGATGTTGAACAAGTTCTACAAAAATCTATATTTATTGCACGTTCTATTATTAGTTATTGGCAACCGTATGGAAGTCGTTTAACTTGTTGAACTCTTTTCTTAAAATTGCGATCGTTTCTTCCTTGCTGCAATCGTTGTAAGGCTCGGTTTGTGTTCCCCAAACGGGTTGCGGCCATATATCGTCGGTTTTGAATCTTGCAATTATATGCATATGTAATTGCTCGACATGATTTCCCATTGATGCAATGTTCATTTTGTCAGGCCAGTAAGTATTACGCATAGCTTCCTCAGCCTGTGCTATTTCCTCCATGAACTGCGCACGTTGTTGTGAGCTTATGTCGGTAATTTCAATTGCGTTCTCACATTTAGGCACAAGGATTATCCACGGATATAACTTGTTATTCATAAGCAAAACACCGCAAAGAGGGAACTCTCCTATAAAAAAGGTATTCTCTTCAAGCTTGGCGTTTAAATAAAAAAATATCTGTTCATAATTTCTTGTCATAACGATCCAATTTTATGACGTAAAAATTAACAAATTATTAATATGACTTAAATTTGCAACATTAGTTGAAGTTTGTGTAACGTTTGCGGCTGACTTTGGGCTAAAAAACAGTTATTTGTAGTTAATGCTTTTTTAATGAATTAATTGTATTATTATGGACAATTTATAACCGAAAGTTGTTCGTTGAAATGATTAGTGACCTTGAATTATCAGAACTTATTGCAGTAAAGCTTTGCCATGACCTTGCAGGACCTGTCGGAGCTATAAATAACGGAACCGAACTTTTAAAAGAAGCAAATGCCGGCATATATGAGCAGTCGCTGGAGCTTGTTGAAACAAGTGCAAAGGATGCAGTTGTAAGAATATTACTGTATAGACAAGCTTACGGTACGATAGGGTCAAACGGTCATATTACGATAGACAAGCTAAACAGCCTTACATCGAATTATTATAATAGTGGCAAGGTTGTAGTAAAGTTCACTAATAACGAGCAGCCTATAAGCATTGATGCCGGTTTAGGTAAGGCAATTCTCAATATGATAATGCTGATTGAAAAAACAATGCTTTACGGAGGTGTTATATCGGTGTCGGTTGAAATGAAAAATAATAAGACGCAATGTAGTTTTAAGGCAGAAGGCAGAGCCATCAAGGTAAATGAAGATCATCTTGAGATACTTCAAAACGGGGACGGTCAGATTAAGGTAGATGTGAAGAATATTCAGGCGTATCTGGTTTGGAAATTGATGGGTAAGTTAAATATGAAAACAAAAGTTTCAGTCAAAGAAGACCTACTGGAAATAAAAATGTTATGAAAATCCTAGAAGGTTGGTTACAAGGTATGTAATATGGATGAGTTAATTGAAGATTTTTTGGTTGAAACGTCAGAAGGGCTGGAAGAACTTGATAACGACCTTGTTGTTTTAGAGCAAAACCCCGCAGATAAAGAAATTATCGCTAAAATTTTCCGTGTGATGCATACTATCAAGGGTACTTGCGGCTTTTTGGGGCTTGCAAGACTCGAAAAAATAGCACATGCGGGCGAAGATGTTTTTGACAGGATAAGAGGCGGTGATTTTAACGTTACGCCCGAAATAATATCGCTGGTGTTCGAATCTTTGGATAAAATCAAAGAAATTATGTCACACATCGAACAGCATGAGGTTGAACCCGAAGGCGATGATTCCGACCTTACCGCACGCTTAAGAGCGTGTGCCGAGTCAGGGGGAATAGCTGCCGCAACATTACCTGTCGAACCTCCGGTCGTACAAGAGAGCATACCGACCGAGTCTAACGGCATACCGCAAGATAATGAAGAGCTGCAAAGGCTATTTGACGAAACGCAACCGCTTGTTGATATGGGAAATAATAAAGCCGTTGAAGTTGAATCAGGCAAGTCAGATGCAATACCGCAAGATAGTGACGAGTTGCAAAGGCTATTTGACGAGACGCAGCCGCTTGTCGATATGGGAACAAAAGAGCCTGTAGAAAAGCAGACGGTTGAAGCTGTAAAATCAGAATCTAAAGATAAAAATGATGATAAAGTTAAAAAGGCGGTACACCAGTCGATAAGGGTCAACCTTGATATACTCGAAGACCTGATGCAAAAAGCAAGTGAACTGGTGTTAACCAGAAACCAGCTAATGCAGATAATGCGTCAGCAGCAGGATTCGGCATTTAACCTTGCCCTGCAAAGGTTGAACGGAATAACTACCGAGATACAGGAAAGCGTTATGAAAACACGTATGCAGCCTGTCGGTAATGCATGGACAAAACTGCCAAGGATAATACGTGACCTTTCGGTTGAGCTTGGTAAGAAAATAGAACTGAAAATGACAGGTGAAGATACTGAGCTTGACAGACATTTGTTAGAGGCTATCACTGATCCGCTAACCCACATGATAAGGAATTCCGCCGATCACGGTATTGAAAGACCTGAAACCAGAGTGGCAGCCGGCAAGGTCGAATATGGAACTATAGAACTGAAAGCCTATCAAGGCGGCGGTTATATCATTATGGAAATCAGTGATGACGGTAAAGGTATCGACCCTGAGGTGATAAAGAATAAAGCTGTTGAAAAAGGACTGGTATCCGAAGATGACGCAAAAAATATGAGCGATTCACAGATATTGCAGTTCATTTTCGCAGCCGGACTTTCTACCGCTGAAAAAGTTACTTCCGTATCGGGGCGTGGCGTGGGAATGGACGTTGTGAAAAATAATATAGAAAATATAAGCGGGACGGTTTCACTTGAATCTGTAAAAGGAAAAGGCTCTACCTTCACTATTAAGATACCGCTTACACTTGCCATAATGCCTATATTGCAGGTGGCGGTAAAAAAACAAAAATTTGCAATACCGCAGATTAACGTTATCGAGATAGTCAAAGTAAACGGCAAATCTTCTATAAGAATAGAAAATATCAATAATAAGCCTATACTTCGATTAAGAGGGAAATTACTGCCGCTTGTGTCATTGTCGGAAGTGCTGGGTTATGAAGAATATCAGGCAGACGATGAAACACAGAATAATACATTATCCGAGTTTGTAACGGTATGTGAAATCGGCAAATATAATTTCGGGATAATCGTAGAAGAAGTGTTTGAAACCGAGGAAATCGTAGTAAAACCCGTTTCCCCTATCTTAAAACATATAGAGGTATATTCGGGCTGTACCATACTTGGTGACGGAAGCGTTATAATGATACTTGATCCCAACGGTCTGGCAAAATCAATAGGTGAAGTGCCGCAAGGAAATGACGGGGGTGCGGAAGATGATAGAGCGGACAAAACGGCAGGTGAAGAATCAAGCTTCATAGTGTTTAGGGTCGGTGACAAAACACCTAAAGTCATACCGCTTGAGCTTATATCACGTCTGGAAGAGATAGATGTCAAAAAAATAGAATATTCAAGGGGTATGCCGATAATACAATATAGGGGCGACCTTATGCGTATCGTAAAAATAGATAAAAATTATAATATTCCCGAAGAGGGAACGCAGGAAATGCTGGTATTGTCGGACTATGACAAGGTAATGGGACTTGTTGTAGAGGAAATAATCGATATTGCCAAGTGCCGTATAAGCAGCCGTATGTCCGGCGGTAATGGCGGGTATATGGGTTCTGTGGTAATCAACGATAAAACATGTGATGTTATTGATGTCGGCTATTTCTTTAAAGAGGCGTTTTCCGATATAGATGAGAGCAGAAAAAGCAGAATTGCGACAACTAATCATTCAAAAATATTATTTGTTGATGATAGCCCGTTCTTCAGAAAATTTGTTCCTCCCGAACTAAATGCGGCAGGATTTGATGTTACGGTCTGTACAAACGCAAAAGAAGCCTACGCAATTTTGGAGGCAAATCCTGCATTTGATGCGGTTGTTACGGATATAAATATGCCCGGTATGAACGGCGATGAACTGACAATGCTGTGTAAAGAAGACGAAAGGTTCAAGTCGTTACCTTTTATAGCAATGTCATCACAGATAGAAGACGGCTCGGATAATTCAAAGTTCGCTTATGCCGGTTTTGATGCTTGTGTTCCCAAAACAAATCACAAAGCCATTATCGATGTACTTGGTTCAATATTGAAAAAAGAGGCTGCATGAGTAGCGAGAACTTAAAAAATATCAATTTTCAAGAACAGCACTCCAAAAAAAGACAATATCTTGTCATGAGGCTGGAAAGTCAATTATTCGGTATTTTGGTTGAAAATATTCAGGACGTACTTTCCTCTATGAAAATAACCCCGATACCGCTTGCACCACCTGAAGTAAAAGGTGCAATGAATCTTAGGGGAAGGATAGTAACGGTTATTAACCTGCGTTCTATACTCGGTATGAAAGACGATAAAAAAACGGAAAATTATAAAAGCGTGATACTGGAAATAGAAGGCAATCTATATAGCATTATTGTAGATAGCGTTTCTGAAGTAATGGATATAGCCGATAACGAAATCAAACGGCTGCCTGAAAATATCTCGCAAAGATGGAAAGAGGTAAGCACAGGTGTTTACTCAATGGAAAATGAGGTAATGATATTCCTTGATGCATTTAAAATGTTCAGTAAAGATGAGGATTGTACTGAAGAGGCGGAAGTATAATATGAAAAAGATATGTTTGCTTGTAGATGATTCTTCGGTGGTGCGTAAAATATGCAGAAGAATAGTCACGGATCTCGGTTTTGAGGCAATAGAGGCATGTGACGGCAAAGACGCTTTAGAAAAATGCGAAGAACAGATACCCGATGTTATATTATTGGACTGGAATATGCCGGTAATGGACGGAATGGAATTCCTCAAAGCATATCGTAATAAACAAAAAGAAAATAATACTATCGTCATATTCT
Organism: Pseudomonadota bacterium; assembly: GCA_027620075.1. NCBI lineage: Bacteria > Pseudomonadati > Pseudomonadota > Pseudomonadota bacterium. The sequence continues at coordinate 12,815 of JAQCEY010000015.1, forward strand.
GCACTACCGAGAACGATATAACCAAGATTATGACGGCAATTGAAGCCGGTGCTAATGAATATATAATGAAACCGTTTGATGCCGATATAATAAAAGGCAAGTTTGAGCAAATGGGACTGATGGATAATTAATGAACGACTCCGGCTTTACAAAATACAGGGTAATGATAGTTGAGGATTCCTCATTGATAAGGGGTTATTTAATAAGGGCGTTACAAAATGACCCGCAGATAGAAATTTGCGGTGTAGCTGAAAACGGTCGGATAGCGGTTGATAAAGTTAAATTATATAATCCTGAAATTATCCTGCTTGATGTAGAAATGCCTGTAATGGACGGAATTACGGCATTACCGCTTTTGGTAAAGGCGTGTCCTGAAGCTAAAATTATCATGATATCCACTTTAACGGCAAAAAATGCCGCCATCAGTATTGAGGCTATGTCAAAAGGGGCGAGCGATTATCTGGAAAAGCCGAGTGCCGAAACGGATAAGACCCTGTTTAAGACGGAACTTATACAAAAAATCAAAGCTATAGCACTTTCAATAAGAAAGGTTGAGGAAAAATATACCAAAGATGATGAATTCAGATTTCTTAAAGCTGAGAATAAGTTACAAGTTCCGCCCCGGCTAAATAATGTAAGTGTTAGTGTAGAAAAAACATCTCAGGAAAAAAATAATAACACTATTAGTAAAGACGAGAATCAACAAACGGCATATGTTCCGGTGTTGCCACCGGCTTCGGCGACCTCTGCCATATTTACGAATGACGATAATAGGTTTGCAGGCTTTAAGCCCGATATATTGGCTATAGGCAGCTCAACAGGGGGGCCTAACGTGCTGCATGAGGTATTTAAACAGATAGGAAACTCAATTGGACATATACCGACCTTCATTACCCAGCATATGCCGCCGAAGTTCACCACATTCCTTGCCCAATCTATTGCAACTACAAGCGGTATGCGATGTACGGAGCCGCAAGACGGACAAAAAGTAGAAAAAGGGTGGATATATATTGCACCGGGGGACTATCATATGTTGGTAGAGCCGAAAGGCATAGATAAAATTATCAGGCTTACAAAGGACGCACCTGAAAATTTCTGCCGTCCGTCCGTAGACCCTATGCTAAGAAGCCTTGTTAATGCCTATGGGAAAAATATCCTGACGGTAATTATGACGGGAATGGGAAGTGACGGCAAGTTAGGTGCAAAACTTGTCCATGAAAAAGGTGGAAAGGTCATAATACAAGACGAGGCATCAAGCGTTGTTTGGGGAATGCCGGGAGCAATTGCAAAAGAAGGCTTTCAAGACGGTATCTATTCAAGTCATGATATTTCTAAGCAAATTATAAAACTATGCAGGAGCGATTTATAATGGCACTGCAAGCTGAGGATTTTGAATATTTTAGTAATCTGATAAAAGAAAAATCAGGAATATTCCTAACCAAGGATAAAGACTACCTTCTCGAAAGCAGGCTTAACCCTATAGTGCAAAAATATGGTCTTAGGGATTTAAGCCAGCTGGTTCTTTATTGCAAAGAGAAAAAAGACGGCTCACTTTTTGAAGAAATAGTTGAGGCAATGACCACTAATGAATCCCTGTTCTTCAGGGATAAAAAACCGTTTGATTGTCTCAAAGATATAATAATACCGAGAATAATAGGCAAGTGTCCCGACAAAAGGCATATCAGAATATGGTCGGCTGCCTGTTCTACAGGGCAGGAGCCTTATTCTATAGCCATGACGATAATGGAAGAGCCTCTACTGGCTTCCCTTACATTTGAAATACTGGCAACCGATGTTGATAAGAACGTAATTAATAAAGCCCAAGCTGGTAAATATTCCCAGTTCGAAATACAAAGAGGCGTTCCTATCAATTACCTTATAAAGTATTTTACGCAAGAGGGTGAGGATTGGTGTGTTAAAGAAGTCCTAAAGCAGCGGATAAAATTCACAAAATTCAATCTCCTCGATAAGCCGAATTTCAGTTCGAAATTTGATATCATATTTTGCCGTAACGTACTTATCTACTTTGACCAGCCAACCAAGGCAAATATTATAATGAACATGGAAAATGTGTTAGAACCGCACGGTGCATTGTTACTAGGTTGCTCAGAAAACATTTTCGGTATAGATGGAACGGGCTTTTCGGCACTGAAGAATAGCGATGGTAACTTAGTTTCCGGTGTTTTCGTTCTAGATAAATAGTTATATTGCTATACCGATGATAGTAATATAAAAAAAGTTTAACAAAAAAATCCTTATAAAATAGCAGCATAAAAATTAATTATAAAAAAATATAAAAAAATATAAAAAAAGTTTATTTTACTGCTTGACTTATGTCTGCATGAGTCGTATAACACCCCTCCCGATGATACATAACGGATTTTAAAAAATAAAAATTCAATATGCTTTTCGTCGGTTGATGTTTGAAATTGTGAATAGGTTTTGACGTATAATAACTGCAAATTTGTATGAGTTAAATGTTGACAGATGCAAGTTTAGTTCTATATACGACATCGTAATAATAAAAAATTTATGTAAGTAAATTAAGGGCGTTTGATGGATGCCTTGGCGAATACAGGCGATGAAAGACGTAATACGCTGCGATAAGCTACGGGGAGGTGCGAATAACCTTTGATCCGTAGATCTCTGAATGGGGCAACCCACAGCTTTAAGCTGTATTGCCGACTGAATAAATAGGTCGGTGAAGCAAACCTAGGGAACTGAAATATCTAAGTACCTAGAGGAAAAGAAATCAACCGAGATTCCGTTAGTAGTGACGAGCGAACGCGGACCAGGCCAGTTGCATAGTTTAAAAACCGGAAGTCTCTGGAAAGTGACGCCATAGTGGGTGATAGCCCCGTATGGGTAAGTTAAGCTAATGTACTTGAGTAGGGCGGGACACGTGAAATCCTGTCTGAATATGGGGGGACCACCCTCCAAGCCTAAATACTCGTATTCGACCGATAGTGAACTAGTACCGTGAGGGAAAGGTGAAAAGTACCCCGATAAGGGGAGTGAAATAGTACCTGAAATCAAACGCTTACAAGCAGTCGGAGCATCTTTATGATGTGACGGCGTACCTTTTGTATAATGGGTCAGCGACTTAATGTATTATGCAAGCTTAAACCGTTAGGTGTAGGCGTAGCGAAAGCAAGTCTTAATAGGGCGCTTTAGTATGATGCATTAGACTCGAAACCGGGTGATCTAGCCATGAGCAGGTTGAAGGTGAAGTAACATTCACTGGAGGACCGAACCCACGTCTGTTGAAAAAGACGGGGATGACTTGTGGCTAGGGGTGAAAGGCCAATCAAACTCGGATATAGCTGGTTCTCCGCGAAAACTATTTAGGTAGTGCGTCGTGTGTTTACCTTCGGGGGTAGAGCACTGGATGGGCTAGGGGGGCTTACCGCCTTACCAAACTTAACCAAACTCCGAATACCGAAGAGTATAGCACGGCAGACAGACTATGGGTGCTAAGGTCCATAGTCGAAAGGGAAACAGCCCAGACCTCCAGCTAAGGTCCCCAAGTCATGGCTAAGTGGAAAAGGATGTGAGAAGACCAAGACAGTCAGGAGGTTGGCTTAGAAGCAGCCATCCTTTAAAGAAAGCGTAACAGCTCACTGATCTAATCAAGTTTTCTTGCGCCGAAAATGTATCGGGGCTAAAGCCATGCACCGAAGCTGAGGATTCCAATTTATTGGAGTGGTAGCGGAGCGTTCTGTAAGCCTGTGAAGGTGTACCGTAAGGTATGCTGGAGGTATCAGAAGTGAGAATGCTGACATGAGTAGCGAGAAAAGTGTGAGAGACACTTTCGCCGAAAGTCCAAGGGTTCCTGCGTAAAGCTAATCTGCGCAGGGTTAGTCGGCCCCTAAGGCGAGGCCGAAAGGCGTAGTCGATGGGAAGCAGGTTAATATTCCTGCACCTGTGGGTAGTGACGGATGACGTGTATCGTATCTCCTTATCGGATTGGAGATGCGGTGAAGTTGTCCCGGGAAATAGCTCCCACAATAAGACCGTACCCCAAACCGACACAGGTGGACTGGATGAGTAATCCAAGGCGATTGAGAGAACGATGTTGAAGGAACTAGGCAAATTGCACTCGTAACTTCGGAAGAAGAGTGACCTTTATTCGGGCAACCGGATAAAGGTGGCACAGAGCAGGGGGTAGCGACTGTTTATTAAAAACACAGGGCTATGCTAACACTTTAAGTGGATGTATATGGCCTGACGCCTGCCCGGTGCCGGAAGGTTAAGTGGAGTGGTGAGAGCTACGAAATGAAGCCCCGGTGAACGGCGGCCGTAACTATGACGGTCCTAAGGTAGCGAAATTCCTTGTCGGGTAAGTTCCGACCCGCACGAATGGCGTAACGACTTCCCCACTGTCTCCAACATCGACTCAGCGAAATTGAATTCTCCGTGAAGATGCGGAGTTCCCGCGGTTAGACGGAAAGACCCCGTGCACCTTTACTATAGCTTTACAGTGGTATTAGGAATGTTATGTGCAGAATAGGTGGGAGACTTTGAAGCAGCGGCGCAAGCAGTTGTGGAGTCACCTTTGAGATACCACCCTTAACATTCTTGATATCTAACCGTGTTCCATGAAACTGGATCCGGGACCCTGTATGGTGGGTAGTTTGACTGGGGCGGTCGCCTCCTAAATCGTAACGGAGGCGTGCGAAGGTAAGCTCAGGCTGGTCTGAAATCAGCTGTTAGAGTGCAATGGCATAAGCTTGCCTGACTGCGAGACTGACAAGTCGAGCAGAGACGAAAGTCGGTCATAGTGATCCGGTAGTTCTTCGTGGAAGGGCTATCGCTCAACGGATAAAAGGTACGCCGGGGATAACAGGCTGATGATGCCCAAGAGTCCATATCGACGGCATCGTTTGGCACCTCGATGTCGGCTCATCTCATCCTGGGGCTGGAGCAGGTCCCAAGGGTATGGCTGTTCGCCATTTAAAGAGGTACGTGAGCTGGGTTTAGAACGTCGTGAGACAGTTCGGTCCCTATCTGCCGTGGGTGTAGGATACTTGAGAGGAGTTGCCCCTAGTACGAGAGGACCGGGGTGAACGTTCCACTGGTGGACCAGTTGTCGTGCCAACGGCAGTGCTGGGTAGCTATGAACGGAAAGGATAACCGCTGAAGGCATCTAAGCGGGAAGCCCCCCTCAAAACAAGGTATCCCTGAGAGCCGTGGAAGACCACCACGTCGATAGGCCGGAGATGTAAGCGCAGTAATGCGTTCAGTTGACCGGTACTAATTGCTCGATAGGCTTGATTTGATCCAGTGAAAGCCAGGTTATGGTTCTAGCGGATCCGAAAGCGTCACTACACAACGCTTGACTTGGATGATGTTCCTTTCTCGGTTTGGTGGTCATAGCGTGAGCAAAACACCCGGCTCCATTCCGAACCCGGCCGTTAAGTGCCACCGCGCCAATGGTACTGCGTCTTAAGACGTGGGAGAGTAGGTCACTGCCAAACCTAGTAAGGAACATCCTGTATCTCTCTACGATGATCTTCAGCCTCGGCATTTTACTTCTTGCTACGCCGAGACAATTGGCGCGGGGTGGAGCAGCCCGGTAGCTCGTCAGGCTCATAACCTGAAGGCCGCAGGTTCAAATCCTGCCCCCGCAACCAAAAAATTTCTTATAAATATCAAAACAATAAGCCTCCCTCGCGGGGTGCTTTTCTGTTTGTGCTGCGAGAAAATTGTCGCGTTCGTTGCCGCGTTTTTATGTTGTTTCATCGTGGCAATTGGAATGATGCCCGTGCCGAGATGGGGTTACTTCGGCTTTTCATCTTTCCAATCGCGCGCCCTGTGAAGGGGGGTACCCCCCT